>CACDOD010000046.1 GCA_902554335.1 uncultured Pelagibacteraceae bacterium | reverse complement strand
CAGAATAATAACTATCAAGACTTATAATTTTCAGCTTTGTTTTTTTTAGTAATAATTTTATAAGATTTGATCCAACAAAACCAGCTCCTCCAATTACTACTATAATATTTTTATTTTTCATAATAATTTAATATAATTTTTTTAATGAAATATAGGTGTAAAAATAAATTGCAGTTTTCAATATTATTAATAAAAGTAACATCTTAGTATCATTTGCAAAGTATATTCCAAATAAAATAAAAATTAATATAATTGTGTTTATTAAAATTCCAGTTAATGTACTACTTATCTGATCTTTCTTAAGATAGCTTTTTAAAAATTTGAAAATTAAGTGGTGTAAATGTAAATTATCAGCTGAATTTACATATTTTTTTTCTAAAAAACCCCGCCTTATTATTGAAAACAAATTTTCTAAAGCCGGATACCATAATAAAAAAACTATAAAATACGGAGACATTAAATTTACAAAAATATTAGAAAAATTAATGCAAATTATACCAAGTATAAAAGAGATTAAATAAGATCCTCCGTCACCAAGATAGGCCATGGAAAATATATTAAAAATAAGAAAAACTACTAAAAAATATATGAAAGTTTGAATATTTTGATCTTCATAAGTGCTCTCAAAATTTAACAAAAACAGTGTTAAGCCCAATAAAACATTAAATACGTAACCGCTTGCTAATACATTTGTACCATCTATAAAATTTGTTCCGTTTACCAAAGTTATTATACAAAAAGACGTAAAAACAATTTTAATAAGCTGACTAGACTCTAAAAGTTTATCAAAAAAGTCAATTCTAGTTTCTAGAATATAAATCTCTTGTGTGTATACATAAGAAATTATAACTACGGATTGTAAAATAAATCTTTTTAAAGCAGAACTTAAAATATTTGTGTCAGATAGAAGACCAACAAATAATATAAAAAACAAAAATATTTTATCTGTAATATCAAAACCATTAAAAAATAATATTATTAAAGTATAAAACAAAATTCCACCAGAGATTGGGACCTGTTTCTTGCTTACAAACGTTTTGTGTTTTGAAATTTTTGTTTTATCTAACAAATAATTTCTATTTTTTAATACTAAACCAATTAAATAAAATAAAATTAAATATAATGGAAATACTACTAAATTATTCACAATAATTTATTTATACTTTTCTATATCGCTTATTAACATTTCTTCTACAAGATCCCTAAATTTATATTTTGGCTTAAATTTAAGTATTCTTTTTGCTTTGGAATAGTCTCCTCTTAAATAATTTATATCTAAAGGCCTGAAGTACTTTTTATCTACTGAGATAAATATATTTTTTTTACTAACTTTATCAATATATGCTTTTTCATTATAGCCCTTACCTCTCCATAAAATTTTTAAATTAAGTATTTTACATGCTAAATTAATAAATTCTTTAACACTATATGTATTATCTGTTGAAATTACATAATCATCAGGTTTGTTTTGTTGAAGAATTTTCCATTGCATTTCTACATAATCTTTAGCGTGACCCCAATCTCTCTTAGCATATATATTTCCTAATTTTAAAATTCCCTTTTTGCCGTTAATATACTTGGCTAGAAACATTGTAATTTTTCTTGTTACAAATGTTTCTCCTCTTCTTGGGCTCTCATGGTTAAATAACATTCCACTGGCTGCATAAATATTATAAGATTCTCTATAAACTTTTGTTATGTGATGAGCAAATAACTTTGAAACTCCATATGGAGACTTTGGATTTAAACTTGATTTTTCATTAAATTTTGTGTTTCTATCTTTTTCTCCAAATAATTCTGATGTAGTTGCTTGATAAAATTTAGTTTTTAATTTTAAAAATCTAATAATCTCTAAAATTCTCAAACAACCCAATCCAGAGACTTCAGCCGTATAAATTGGATTTTCGAAAGAGACTCCAACGTGGCTTTGAGCCCCAAGGTTATAAATTTCAGTCGGCTTCACTTGATTTATAATTTTAAATATGCTGTCTGAATCTGTTAAATCACCGTAATGTAAAAAAAAATTTTTATTAAATTTTTTATTTTCTATTATATGGTCTATTCTTTCCGTGTTAAATGATGAAGATTTTCTTTTAATTCCATGAACTATATAATTTTTTTTTAATA
>CACDOD010000045.1 GCA_902554335.1 uncultured Pelagibacteraceae bacterium | reverse complement strand
TCCTTCGCCTAATGAAACATCTCTATTCTCAGCTTTTGATTTTGCATCTCTATAAATTTCAAATCTTTTCTTAAGAGCTTTAACTGTAGGGATCCACATTATTGTTTTAATTCCATTTTCTGCAGCCCATTGAATTGATCTTTCACCGTCAACTACTTGAGAAATAGGTGGATGAGGTTGTTGATAAGGTTTTGGAAGAACACTTATTTTCTTTAATACATTTGTAGTTTCTTCCACAACACCATCAATTGGTGGGCTCATATCATGTTGCCATACAAAGTTATCTGACGGGTAATTATAAAATTCCCCTTTGTGAGAAAAAAAATCTTCTGTCCATGCCTTTTTCATTATTTCGAGCGTTTCTGAAAATAATCTAAAGTTTTTAGCTTGATCTTTTAGATCAGCTTCCTTATTCATGTGAATCGCTTCTCTTCCATAAACTCCTCTTCCAATTCCAACTTCTACTCTACCTTTTGACATTTGATCTAATGTTGCAATATCTTCAGCTAGTCTAATTGGATTATGAAATGTAATTACATTACAAGCTTGTCCTAATCGTATTTGATTTGTTCTCGCAGCAGCATCGGTGCACATCATCAAAGGGTTTGTGCAAGTCTCCATTCCTTCATGATTAAAATGATGTTCAGTGAACCAAATTGAGTTCCAATTATTTTGATCACAATAAATTGCTATCTCCCTAGCTTCTTCTAATAATTGCGTATAAGATTTTTTATTCCAATTAGTGGTATTACAAAAATAGCCAAAGTTCATTAAGCCTCCTTTAAAAACAAATTTAAAGACGACCGATCCCACTTTCGTTTAGCTTATGAAGTTAAAACGACGAGTTATGTATCGCTTGCGTTATTTATATCACAAAATATAACTTTAGGATATATTTAAAAAAATATGGAAACAAAAAAAATACCACCTAAGTTTTTAAAGGAATTAAATCCAAAAATAGGTTTAATTGCGCTATCCAGCGATTATATGATCGAAAAAGATTTCATTAGCGTTATTAAAGATAAAAAGATTGATTTTTTTGTAAATAGAATAGAAACCTTTAATCCTCTAACATCAGAAAATCTAATTAAAATGTCTGAGAAAATCACTGAAGTTACAAAAGATATATTGCCTGACGAAAAAATAGACTGTGTTGCGTATGGATGTACTTCAGGAACAATAGCAGCTGGATATAATTCAATTGAAGAAAAAATTAAAAAGGCGAAACCAAACACAAGTGTAACAACTCCAAGTACAGCAGCTGTAAATGCATTAAAAAAATTAAATATTAAAAAAATTTATTTATTTACTCCATATCCAAAAAAATTAAATGATGAAGTAATTGATTTTTTTAAAAAAGAAGGATTCGATATAACTTCTAATTCTTATTTTGATATAGCATCAGATATTGATATTGGAAAAGTTGATCCAGAATATTTATATGAGGTATTATCTAAAATTGATTTAAATGGTGCAGATGCATTATTTATTTCTTGCACCGCTCTTCCTGCTTTAGCAATAATAGATAGATTAGAAAAAAAACATGGAAAGATGGTTTTATCTAGCAACCAAGCTTTGATTTGGGAAACTTTAGAAAAGATTGGAATGAATAAATCTATAACTGGATTTGGAAAATTGTTTTCTAATTAAAATGTTATTTTCAAAAGAAGAATATAAACAAAGATTGCAAAAAGTTAAAAAATCAATGCAAGAAAAGGGCATTGACCTTTTAATTTCACAAGACACTCCAAATATAAATTATCTTACAGGTTATGATGCTTGGTCATTTTATTATGCTCAATGTGCAATAGTTCATGTAGATGCTGATGAACCATTATTATTTGTTCGAGCTCAAGATGCAGGAGGAGCATATATTAACTGTTATATAAAACATGAGAATATAATTGTTTATGATGAAAAATATATTCACACCTGGCCAAACCATCCTTACGATGCAATTGTAGAATTAATTAAAAAAAGAAAATGGGAAAGTTTAAATGTTGGATTAGAAATGGACGCTCATTATTTTACAGCTTACTCATATAAAAAATTATTAGATGGATTACCTAATGCAAAACTAATTGACAGTGAGAGACTAGTTAACTGGGTAAGAGTAGTTAAATCAGATGCAGAAATAGATTTAATGAAAAAAGCAAGCAAGATTACAGAGCTTGGAATGAAAAAAGCTTTTGAATTTATTAAACCAGGTGTTAGACAAAACGATTTGGTAGCTGAGATTGCCGGTACATTAATAAAAGGAACAAA
>CACDOD010000044.1 GCA_902554335.1 uncultured Pelagibacteraceae bacterium | reverse complement strand
TTACAAAAAAATAAAAAACCTTCTGATACGGAAATTAGAGATTGGTTAGAAGGCAATATTTGTCGATGTACTGGATATCAAAATATTGTTGCAGCAGTAAAAGAAGCAGCAACAAAAATGTAATAATTTAGGAGGTTTTAATAATGGCAAGTTTAGTTGGTTCACGAGTTGAGAGAAAAGAAGATAAAAGATTTTTAACTGGAAAAGGTAGGTATACATCAGATATCAACCTTGCAAACCAAACATATGCTATTTTTGTGAGATCACCACACGCAAGAGCTCAAATTAAAAAATTAGATATTTCAAAAGCACAAAAATCTTCTGGTGTTGTAAGTATTTTGACAGGATCTGAAATTGCTGAAGACAAAATCGGAGGTTTAATTGCTGGTTGGGCAATTAGAAGTGAAGACGGAACAGAAATGAAATGTCCTGCTAATCCACCATTAGCAAAAGATATTGTTAACTTTGTAGGTGACCCAGTAGCTGTTGTTATAGCTGATAGTTTAGAAGAAGCAAAAGTTGCCGCTGAAAAAGTTTCAGTAGATTACAAGGTTCTTAAAGCTGTCACCAGTACTGCAGATGCAATGGATGGAGACACGATTCATGAGGGTATAGATAAAAATTTATGTTTTGATTGGTTACTTGGAGATAGACAAAAAGTTAAAGAAGCCTTTGAAAAAGCAGATAAGGTAATTTCTATAGATATAATTAATAATAGATTAATTCCAAATGCAATGGAGCCTAGAGCTTGTCTTGCTGATTATAATTCAGCGTCAGAGGAAATAACTTTGTATACTACAAGTCAAAATCCACATTTATCTAGGCTAATCATGTCTGCTTTTGGCAATGTTTCACCTGAACATAAATTGAGAGTAGTTGCTCCAGATGTTGGAGGTGGATTTGGATCAAAGATTAACGTTTATAATGAAGATATCGTATGTAGCTGGGCTGCAAAAAAAATTAATAGAGCAATTAAATGGGTAGCTGAAAGATCAGAGTCTTTTTTAACTGATATTCATGGAAGAGATCATGTTACTCATGCTGAGTTAGCTGTTACAAATGATGGTAAATTTTTAGGATTTAAAAATGAGACAATTGCTAATTTAGGGGCATATGCAAGAGTTTTTGGAACAGTAACTCCTACTTATTTGTTTGGACCTTGTGCAACAGGAGTTTACGAAATACCTGCTGCATATAGTAACGTTAAAGCTGTTTTTACAAATACTGCTCCAGTTGATGCCTACAGAGGAGCGGGAAGGCCAGAAGCAACTTATACAATTGAAAGATTAGTTGAAAAAGCTTCTATGGAACTAGGTATAGATAAAACTGAATTAAGAATGAAAAATTTTCCGACAGCTTTTCCATTTAAACAAACATTAGTTCATACCGTTGATTCAGGTGACTATGTAGCTGGAATGGAGAAAGCTAAACAAATGGCAGATTACAATGGTTATGAAGCTAGAAGAAAAGATTCAGAGTCTAGAGGAAAGCTTAGAGGAATAGGAGTTTCATCTTATTTTGAGGCATGCGGTATAGCACCATCAGCAGCAGTAATGTCATTAGGTTGCGGAGTGGGGTTATGGGAATCCGCTGAGGTAAGATTTAATCCAACAGGTCAAGTTACAGTTTATACAGGTTCACATAGTCATGGACAAAGTCACCAAACAACATTTGCTCAAATTGCAGCTGATGAGTTAGGAGTGCCAATTGAAAATATAGATATTGTTCACGGAGACACCGATAAAGGTACTTTTGGTATGGGAACTTATGGTTCTAGATCACTAACTGTTGGAGGTATAGCAATAGTTAATGCTTGTAAGAAAATTGTAGAAAAAGGAAAAAGAGTTACTGCAAAAATGTTAGAAGCAAGTCCAGAAGATGTTGAATTTAAAGATGGCGAATTCATCGTTGCCAAATAGTGGATCCAGTAATTGCAAATAAAGCAATAAAAGTAGCTGCAACACCAGAGATAGGAATAGTTTCACCAATATCAAAACCTAAAACAAGAACAGCACCTATAAACCCTAATACAATTCCCAACCATTGTTTCCAGCCAATTTGTTCATTTAATAAGGGGCCAGCTAAAATATTAGTTAGTATTGGCTGTAGTGTAACAATTAATGCTGCAATACCAGTGGGCATTCCTTTAGATATGGAAAAAAAAACACCACCTAAGTATAATCCGTGAAATAGCACTCCAGTTAGTATGGACTCAGCAATATTTTTTTTTGATACTATAATTTCTTTTTTACTAAAGTATGAAAAAATTAAAAAACCTATTGCAACAATTAAAAATCTAAAAGCTAGTGCTGAGAAAGGCTCGCTGTTATCTACTATTGGCTTCGTCGTTATAAATGCA
>CACDOD010000043.1 GCA_902554335.1 uncultured Pelagibacteraceae bacterium | reverse complement strand
TTCAGCCTGCAAGAATGGAAAAGCAGGAAGCAATGGCTAAATCTTTTGAGGCTAAAACAGGAATTAAAGTTGAAGTAATTCCTATTGAAGAAAAAGATTTAGGTACAAGAGCTACTGCAGCAGCTGCGGCAGGTGACTTACCAGATGTGATTTATCATACACTTCAATATGTATTACCTTGGGCAGAGGCTGGAATATTAGACGTTGATGCAAATAACGATGTTGTAAAAGAATTAGGTAAAAAAACATTTGCACCTGGTGCTTTGAACATGGCAAAAAAAGGATCTAAAATTGCAGCTGTTCCAGTTGATGGTTGGACACAGATGGTAGTGTATAGAAAAGATCTTTTTGAGGCTGCCGGATTACAACCACCAACAAATTATGCAAATATCACTAAAGCAATACAAACTTTATCAAGTGATAATATGTATGGATTTGTTGCTGCAACAAAAACTGACGAAAATTTCATGAGTCAGGTTCTTGAACACGTGTTGTTAGCAAATGGTGTAAATATAGTAAAAAAAGGTGGAACAAAAAAACAAGGTAAAGCTTTAAAAAATTCACTTGAATTTTATAAAGTATTAGCAAAAGCAAGTCCTCCAGGAGAACTTTACTGGAAACAATCAAGAGCTTTATATTTTGCAGGACGTACACCAATGATAATTTGGTCACCATTTATCATGGATGAATTAGCAGGATTAAGAGACTCAGCACCACCAACTTTCAACGTTGATCCAACATCAAATGAACTAGCTCAAAAAACTGGTTTTATTACCAATTTTAGTGGTCCTAATAATAAAAAAGGAGCAGCTTGGGCAGATATTAGATACTTTGGAATTACTGCTGATGCAGATACAGATGAAGCAAAACAATTCATCATGTATTCAATGGACGAAGGTTACACGAGCACTTTATCTATAGCACCTGAAGGTAAATTTCCTGTGAGAAGAGGAAATTCAAGTGATGCAAATGCATTTACAAAAGCTTGGAGTAAACTACCGGTTGGAGTTGATAGAAAAGCTCCTTTAACAGATCTATACTCTCCAGATGTTATTAATAACATAGTAGCAGGATTAGATACTGCAAGTAGATGGGGTGTTAAAGAAGGAGAGCTATCAAGAGCATCAAAAATTATTAACGCTCAGTTTATAAACAGAATCGCTAGAGAATATATAGACGATCAAATTTCTGTTGATGAAGCAGTTGATAAAATAAATGCAGAGTTAGCTAAATTCTAACAATTTAAATTATTAAAAAAAGCGGATAATATATTTTATCCGCTTTTTTTTATGGAACAAAAATTATCAAATTCAGAAAAAAGAACTGCTTATATATTAACTTTACCAGCAGTATGCCTGGTTTTTGCAATAATACTTTTTCCAATTTTTGCAAATATTTGGATTAGTTTTAAAGAAGTTCAACTTAAAGATATAAGAATTCCTGAGCCCAGAGCAAAAGAAATTATAAAAACTATACCTGATGAGCAAAATAAAATTAAAATAGTATATAAATTAAGAAATAGTTCACTATTACAAGAAATAAGAAATATTAAATTTGAGGATAAATATCCTGACAATTTCAAACCACTAAACTTAGATGAAAGATGTAACTATAAAAAAAATAAAGTTAAATGTGATTTTGGAAATTGGCCCGCGAAATATAGAGAAAATTTTGAAATTATTTTTGAAATTAAGGATAGCCCAAAAATCGATAAAAAAGATTTAAAGTCTTCAAAACCTAAGCTTTCAGGAGACTCTGATAATATATTATTAAATACAAACTTTACTTTAAAAAATTTTAAAAAGGTTATTTTTGAGAATGAATTTGTCGATTTGTTGCTTACAACTTTTTATTATACATTTTTTGGTACAGTGGGTTCTATTGTATTCGGAATTTTAACTGCACAGATGGTAAATCAAAAGTTTTATGGAAGAACATTTATGCGTAGCGTTTTATTATTTCCTTACGTGGCACCCGTTGTAGCTCTTGCATATACATGGGAACTTTTACTTGATCCTAATAGTGGAACATTGAATAGCTTATTAGTGAATTTTCAAATTTTAGACACACCAATCAATTTACTTGGTCAAAAGTATTTAGATATAAATATACTTGGATTTAGCTTCAAGTTAAGACTTGCACTTACTACAGTTATAATATTTGAAATTTGGAGATATTTTCCATTAGCTTTTTTATTTATTCTTGCACGTCTTCAGGCCGTACCAAAAGATCTATATGAAGCTGCCGATGTTGACGGTGCAAGCCCATTTCAAAAATTCTTTAAAATAACATTACCTCAAATTACAGCGGTAATTTCAATACTCTTTATGATAAGATTTATTTGGAACTTTAATAAATTTGAGGATGTATTTTTACTTACTGGTGGTGCATCAGGAACAAGAACTTTACCAATAAATGTTTATCA
>CACDOD010000042.1 GCA_902554335.1 uncultured Pelagibacteraceae bacterium | reverse complement strand
ACCAAGCATAAAATTTTGGAGCATTTGGGAAAACGATAAATTAATAGGCTGTGGCGCATTAAAGTTCTTGGACAAATTTCATGGTGAGTTTAAATCGATAAGAATATCAGATGAATTCAGAAATATGGGCTACGGTATAAAGCTTCTAAATCATCTAATAATTGAAGCTAAAAAAAATGGGATTACTAAAATAAGCTTAGAAACTGGGGCTGGTAATTTTTTTAAACCTGCAAGAAAACTTTTTGAAAAAGCGGGTTTCAAAACTTGTGAACCATTTGCACATTATAAAGTTGATCCTAACTCTTGTTATTATTCAAAAGTTATATAGTTTAATGGGCAAAATTACTCATAAACCCTTCGTTCTTTATGTAGCAGAAATTATATATTTAGAAATATTTAAAATAAAAAAAGATAATAATACAAATAATGTAGAAGCTTTCGAATTATTTATAGGTTCTGAAATATATAAAGAAGTAAGCTCAGGAAAATTTCATGATGAATGGTTGAAAAATTTAAAAAAAAATAATTTTATAGATCCAAGTAATGGAAAAAAAATTCCTGACGAAACAATTAAACTTTTGCAAATACAAAAGGACTCTATGGTTAAGCAATTAATTCAATATCCAGATTTGTATTATGCAAAAAGTCATTTTCCACTAGAAATTTCTCAAAGAGCCTTTAATCATCTTTGGAGAGTATGTGAAAGTTATGAACTATGGTGTAAAGAAACAGGACAAAAAAATTTAATTAAATTGAATTTAATATGAATTAATAATCTCTCTGGTTTTGTTAATATTATTTTCTAATAAAATTAATAACTGTTTTTCTCTTATATTGTTTTCTAACATTACCGATAATTCTTTATTTATCTTTTTATCTTTATTTTTTATTTGTTGTTCTTCTACTTTTTGTACTATTAACTCATGAGGCTGCAGACCTGTCTCCTCCTCTACCGCTTTACTAGTTACGAAAGTACCTAATGCCTGACTAAAATTACCGGTAGATACCAAGGTCACTGTTGGACCTACCATTGCTGTACTTTGAAAACAGCCAGATAAAAAAATTAATAACAATATATTTAAAAAAATATTTTTCATTCCCTAGCGAATCATTGCATTTTTTTAGATTCAACTCAATAGCGAAGTAATTAATTTGCCTACTTTGGACAATATCTTTATAATTAAAAAATATTGAAAATATGAATTATGATTTTTGAACAATTATTTGATAAAACATCTTCAACTTATACATATTTAATATCTTCTGGCCCAGGAAGAGAGGCGATTATTATTGACCCAGTCTTGGAACATGTGCACAGCTATATAAATCAATTAAATAAACTAAATCTAAAACTTGTCAAAGTAATAGACACACATATTCATGCTGATCATATAACTGGTATGTCCGAACTTAAAAAACAAACAGATTGTGAAACTGTTATGGGTGAAAAAACACCTGCCGATGTAGTTACAATAAAATTAAAAGATCAAGAAAATATATGTATAGACAATATAAAGATTAAAGCTGTTTATACTCCTGGGCACACATATGAAAGTTTTAGCTTCGTAATGGATGATAGAGTTTTTACAGGAGACACTCTTTTGATTAATGGAACTGGAAGAACTGATTTTCAAAATGGAAATCCATATGACTCTTATAATTCTATATTTAATATTTTGTTAAAACTACCCGATAAAACCAAGGTTTATCCAGCACATGATTATAATGGAAACTTTTTTAGCACTATTGAAAAAGAAAAAAAAAATAATCCAAGACTCCAAGTAAAATCAGCTGATGAATATGCTGAAATAATGAATAATTTAAATTTACCTAATCCTAAATTAATGGATATCGCAATACCAAGAAATTTGAGATTAGGAGAAAAGTAAATTAGATTGACTTATATCCATACTCCAAAGATGCATCTGTTACGGAGTGATATAATGATTCACCAAAACTTCTTAAACCAAAAATTCTAATTGTATTTGGTTCATTTGAGATAAAGTCTAAAGTTATAGTAATTCCATTATAAACTGTATTTGCACAATTTCCTTCCTTCAATTTACCTACATCTAACGGGGATCCTTTTTTTAAAACTTCGTAAACCATTTCACCTTCAAGCTCAATAATTGATCTTGAATGAGAAAGATCTGTGATTGCAAATTCAGCTTCTTTAAAATTATTTAAATCTTCACTAATATCTTTTGAAGAAAAAACAAACCAATTATCTGGGCCCATCCAAATAATTCTTGTAGCTGAGTTATTTGATGTTTTACCTGTGTTAGGCAAGTTAAGTCCATCTATTTTGAAATTAGATATATTTTTTTCTGTATTTTTATATTTTACAACCTGAAATAAATTTATATTTTTAATTTCTTTTATTTTAATTATCTGATTTTCGTTTTTATCGTTATGATCGCCAAATAATCCTAACTTGTGAACGTTTTTTAAAGATGAAATACTGTTCATGATCTTAC
>CACDOD010000041.1 GCA_902554335.1 uncultured Pelagibacteraceae bacterium | reverse complement strand
GGAACAGGGTCTTTTGGTAAAAAGTTCGCATCTTTAATTTTAGAAAAATTTTCAGATATTAAAAAGCTAATAATATTTTCTAGGGATGAACTAAAACAATTCGAAATGATGAATGAATTTAAAAATAAAAAAAAATCTCATAAGCTAAGATTTTTTTTAGGCGACATAAGAGATCGTGAGAGATTAGATGTTGCTTTCCAAGATGTAGATATTGTTATTCATGCTGCCGCACTTAAGCAAGTCCCTTCTAGTGAATATAATCCTTTTGAAACAATAAAAACTAATGTATTTGGCACTCAAAACGTCGTTGAAGCTTGTGTTAAAAATAATGTTTACAAATTAATTTCTCTTTCAACAGATAAGGCGAGCTCACCAATAAACTTATATGGTGCTTCCAAATTAGTTGCTGATAAACTGGCAGTTGGATTGCAAAATATCAAAGGTAAAAAATGTAGGACTATTTCTGCAGTTGTAAGATATGGAAATGTAATGGCTAGTCGTGGGTCCATAATTCCAATACTTATAAAAAAAAGAAATGAAAAAAAAATTTTTCTTACAGATAAAAGTATGACAAGATTCAATATTTCATTAAGCGAAGCGGTTGATTTAGTAATTTATGCATTAAAAGCTTCAAAAGGAGGTGAAATTTTTGTTCCAAAACTTTCAAGTTATAAGTTGATTGATTTAGCCAAAGCTATAGCGCCTAAAGCTAGCTTATCTTTTACTGGCGCAAGACCTGGCGAAAAAATTCATGAAGAAATGATTTCTTTTACAGAAAGCGCAAATACAATTGAATTTAAAAATCATTATATAATTCTTCCAAGCTATAGAGACTATACTATTCAAAGCTATATTAATAAAAACGGTGGAAAAAAAATTACAAAAAATTTTACATATTCAAGTGATAAAAATGGGAATTTTTTAAAAATTAATGAGATTAAAAGAATTATATCATCTTTATTAACTGAAATATAAATGACTAACTAATTTATATGATTCCCTATAGCAAACAATTTATCTCTAAAGAAGATATCAAAAACGTTAACAAAGTTTTACAATCAAAATTTTTAACACAAGGTAAAGTTATTCAAGACTTTGAAAAAAAAATATCAAAATTCGTAAATTCAAAATTTGCTGTTGCAGTAAGCAGTGCATCAGCAGCTTTGCATTTATCTTGTTTAGCATTGAATTTGAGAAAAGGAAAAACTCTATGGACTGTTCCAAATACATTTGTTGCATCTGCAACTTGTGCTTTACACTGTGGTGCAAAAGTTGATTTTGTAGATATTGATGAAAATACAAGCAATTTATGTATAAAAAAATTAAAAAGAAAATTAGAAATATCAAAAAAAAAGAACTGTTTACCTGATATTCTAATTCCTGTCCATTTCGCTGGACAACCAACAAATCAAAAAGAAATTTTTGCTTTATCAAAAAAATATCGTTTTAAAATTATAGAAGATGCTTCTCATTCACTAGGATCAAGACATCTAGAGGAAAAAGTTGGAAGTTGCAGATGGTCAGATCTAACAGTTTTTAGTTTTCATCCCGTGAAACCCATAACAACAGCTGAGGGCGGAATAATAACTACTAATAATAAAAAATTATTCAATAAACTTATTGAATTAAGAAATCTTGGAATTAGTAGAGATTATAAAAAATTGAAGGTAAAATCAAAATGGTATTATGAATTGAAGAGTTTAGGTTTCAATTATCGAATGAATGAGATTCAAGCATCACTAGGTATTAGCCAATTAAAAAGAATTAACAATTTCAACAAGTTTAGAAATAAAATTGCTAAAATTTATTTTAAAAATTTAAAGGAAACCTCATTGCTGCTTCCAAAAATAGAAGAAACAAATTATTCATCTTTTCATCTTTTCGTTGTCAAATTTAAAAAAAAAATGAATTACGATAAAATTTATAAGAAGCTTATAAATAAAAAAATTGGAGTTAATTTGCATTATTTACCTGTTCATTTACATCCTCTTTTCAAAAAAATGGGATTTAGAAAAGGCAACTTTCCAATCTCAGAAAAACATGCTCAGCGCGCTTTCAGCATTCCTATTTTTTATAATATGAAAAATATTGATATAATGAGAGTGGTTAGAGTTTTGAGAGAAATATTTAAAAAATAATGCAATTGAAAAAAATTTCGATAGGTTCAGCACAGTTTGGACAGAAATATGGTGTTACAGATACAAGATATTTAAAAAATTCTGAAATAAAGGAAATTCTTTTATATGCAAAAACCAAAAATATAAACAGCATAGATACTGCTTATAATTATGGTAATGCAGAAAGTAGATTAGGAAAAATTGGTATTAGGAAGTGGAAAGTTTCAACTAAAATTCCAAAAATACCAAGGAACACAAATGAAAAAAATTGGATAGAGAGTAAATTAAAAATTTCATTGAAGAGATTAAAAATAAATAATTTAGAAACTCTTTTTTTACACCATGTAGATCAATCAAGAGGATATTTTTCCAATAAAAGAATTTTTAGATGTATGGAAAAATTAAAAAAAGAGGGCTTTATAAAGAACATTGGAATATCAATTTATGATATTGATGATAAAAAAAAATTAATTAAAGATTTTCAA
>CACDOD010000040.1 GCA_902554335.1 uncultured Pelagibacteraceae bacterium | reverse complement strand
ATAAACTTGCTTTACAGCGATCTTTAAATACTTTTTTATATAAATTAAAATGTTGCTTTGCCAGTATTTCGGTTGGAGCCATAAATGCAACCTGGTACTGATTTAAAATAATATTTTGAGCAGCTATTAATGCTACAATAGTTTTACCGGTACCAACATCACCTTGAAGAAGTCTAAACATTCTTTCATTAGACGAAATATCATTATTAATTTCATTTATTGCATTATTTTGATCTATTGTTAATTTAAATCCAATTTGTTTTTCTACTGAATTTGATAATGTGAACTTTATTTTTTTTGGTAATTTTTTTTTTCTTTTGAATTTTTTTTTGATATTTGAATTAATTAAAAATGTCGATAATATTTCATCGAATATAAGTCTATTAATACATTTTTTCTCATCATATTCTTTTTTTGGATTGTGTATATTAGTTATGGCCTCATTCCAACTAATGTTATCAAATTTTTTTAAAATTTCAGGACTAAGCCACTCGTTAATTATTGGTAAATTATTTAAAGCTTCAACTATTGTCTTACTAAAAACATTATGAGAAATACCCTCTGTAAGGCTGTAATTAGAATGTATTTTTTTTATTTTATTTTTGTCTGTATTAACATGTGTTGGATTAGTTACTTGGTATCTTCCTTTAAAAAAACCTATTTTACCACTTATAGTAACAAATTTGTTTAGTGGAAGAATTTTTTTAATATACCCCTCATAAGAATTAAAAAATATACAGTCTAATTTTCCAGTATCATCAGAGCATATTACTTTATTAGGAAGATTTCTTACTCTAGGAAAATTATATTTTTCGACCAGTATTGTAACTGTTTGGATTTTTCCTATATGAAGGTCTTTAATTTTAGTTTCTATTGATCTATCAATATATTTAGATGGTATACTTAAAATTAAATCAAAAATTGTATTTATATTTTTACGCTTGAATTTGTTAACCAAGGATTTTCCAACCCCTGTTAAAATAGAAATATCTGATAAAAGATATTCATAATTATTCATAAATAAAATAAATATAGAATTATGAAAATAAATAAAGATGATATTAAAAAAAGAATTATCTATAGAGCTTCATACAGGGGCACTAAAGAAATGGATGTACTAATATCCTCATTTGTAAAGAATATTATCAACAATTTAAATGATGAAGAGCTTTTGGAATTGGAGAAATTTGTAAATTTGAGTGACGAGGATTTAATAAAATTAAATAAAAACTTTAGCAATGTTAAAGAACAAATTCCAACTAAAATTTATATGAGTTTTTATAATTATAAACCACTTTGATGGCGGAGAGACTGGGATTCGAACCCAGGAAAGAGTTGCCCCTTTGCCGGTTTTCAAGACCGGTGCTTTCAACCACTCAGCCATCTCTCCATTTGGATAATCTTTTATTGTTAAAAAATGAATATGCAAGAAGAAAATCTATCTATATAAACTGTACTATCTAAATTTATGTCATCTTTTAATAAGGGTATTCTTTATATTGTTATTGGTTCATTCTGGTGGGGTGTTATTGGGGTAATCTATTTTAGATCTTTATCATTTGTTGGAAATATTGAGCTTGTATTACATAGAGTAATTTGGACATCAATTATGTTAATTATAACAGCAGTTTATCTATCAAAATTGAACAAAATAAAAAAAATAATTAAAAGTAAGGAAAATATTTTTTATTTAGGAATTACTGGAGTCCTAATATTTATAAATTGGTCTGTTTGGATTTATGCTGTTTCAACAAATCAGATTGTAGATGCAAGTTTTGGATATTTTATTATGCCAATATTAAGTGTTTTATTTGGTTATATATTTTTTAATGAAATACTTAACAAACTAAGAGTCTTTTCAATAATTTTAACTTTTTTTTCCATAGTTTATTTGTTTTATTTTTATAAAAATTTTCCTTGGATTGGTTTAACTGTAGGTCTCTCTTGGTCACTTTATAATGTATTTAGAAAAAAAATTGATGTTGAGGTTGATTTAGGCTTATTAATTGAATCGTTATTAATTTTACCGTTTGCGCTAATAGCTTTTTATTTTGTGTACGATTCAGGTAATTTAGATTTTGGTATAAACTCAATACAATTATCTTTGATTTTGACATTAGCAGGTCCAATGACAGTGATTCCATTATTTTTCTTTGTTAAGGGAGTTCATCTTGCTGGATTAGGACCTTCAGGAATGTTATTTTTTATTACGCCCACTTTTCAGTTTATTTTGGGATTATTCCTGTACAACGAACCTTTTGACAAATACAGGCTAATAGGTTTCATTTTAATATGGGTTGCTGTAATAATATATTTATTTGACTTGTATGAAAAAAATTAAATTTAAATTATTATTAATATTATATTTTTCGTTGCTGCCATTGTCAGCCTATTCAGAAACTTTTGATCAATGGAAAATAAATTTTTCAAAATATGCTACAAAACAGGGTGTTAGTGACGAAACTCTATCAGCAATCATAAAAAATTTAAAATTTTTACCTAAAGTAATTGAATATGACAGATATCAACCTGAATTTTATGAAGATACTTCAACCTATATTGGCAAAAGAGCAAACAACAAAAAAGTAAGTATTGGACTACTTACATATAAAAAAAATACAAACTTAATTAATCAAGTTGAAAAAAAATTTAATGTAGAAAAAGAGCTATTATTATCACTAATGGGCATAGAGACAAATTTTGGCAAGTATCTTGGAAAAATGGATATACTTTCATCATTAGCTACTCTAAGTTTTGATAAAAGAAGAAGTGAATTTTTTACTAAGGAATTACTTATAGCATTAAAGCTAATTGATGATAAAAAAATTAATGCTGATGAATTGTATGGATCCTGGGCTGGTGCATTTGGAAACTTTCAATTCATGCCTTCAACAATTTTAAATAACGCAATAGATTATAATAATGACAATCAAATTGATTTAAAATCAGCAGAAGATTCATTTGCATCTGCAGCTA
>CACDOD010000039.1 GCA_902554335.1 uncultured Pelagibacteraceae bacterium | reverse complement strand
TGTATGGAAAAGGAATTAGCAAAACAGGTGAGTTGATTGATTTAGGCGTTAAAGCTGAAATAGTTGAAAAATCAGGTGCTTGGTATGCTTATAAAGGTGAGAAAATCGGACAAGGTAAAGAAAATGCGAAACTTTATCTTGAACAAAATCCAAAAGCAGCTGCTGAAATTGAAATGACCATAAGAGAAAAAGCTGGATTAATTTCTAAAAAAATTGAAGGAAATCCTATCGAAAAAGAGAAAGTAGCACCTGCTGAAGAAGAAGCACCTTCCAAAAAAAATTAGCAGATAACTTTTAGTTGTTTAAAAGGGCGCTCGAAAGAGCGCCTTTTTCCCATATAGACATATAGACATAGAAAAAAAAAGCTGTATTTTTAGAGAAAATGGCAAAAACACTAAATGAAATAAGAACTACTTTTCTCAAATATTTTGAGAAAAATAATCACACTATTGTGGAGTCTAGTAATTTAGTTCCTAATAATGATCCTACATTGATGTTTGCTAATTCAGGAATGGTCCAGTTCAAAAATGTGTTCACAGGACTTGAAAAAAGGGATTATGTTCGTGCAACTACCTCACAAAAATGTGTTAGAGCAGGCGGAAAACATAATGATTTAGAAAATGTTGGTTATACACCTAGACATCATACATTTTTTGAAATGCTTGGTAATTTTTCATTTGGCGATTATTTTAAAGATCAAGCAATAGAATTAGCATGGAATTTAGTTACTAAAGATTTTGGGATTGATAAAAATAGGCTTTATGTAACAGTTTTTAATGAAGATGATGAAGCATTTAACTTTTGGAAAAAAATTGCAGGCTTAAGCGAAAACAAGATAATTAGAATACCAACTTCAGATAATTTTTGGTCGATGGGGGAAACTGGTCCATGCGGCCCTTGTTCTGAAATCTTTTTTGATCATGGAGATAAATTAAAAGGTGGTTTGCCAGGTACAAAAGATCAAGATGGCGATCGTTACATAGAAATATGGAATCTCGTATTTATGCAGTTTGAGCAGATTACAAAAGATAAAAGAATTAATTTACCAAAACCATCTGTAGACACTGGAATGGGTTTAGAGAGAATTGCAGCCTTATTACAAGGAACTCACGACAACTATGAAACAGATCATTTTAAAAAAATTATAAGTGCTACATCTGAAGCCGTTAAAAAGAAGCCAGATCAAAATAATTTATCAAGTTTTAGAGTTATAGCTGACCATTTAAGAGCAAGCTCATTTCTAATTGCTGAAGGAGTTTTGCCTTCAAACGAAGGAAGAGGATATGTTCTTAGAAGAATAATGAGAAGAGGAATGAGACACTCTCATTTACTTGGATCTAAAGAACCAATTTTTTATAATATTTTTAAAACATTAATGGATGAGATGTCTGGAAACTACCCAGAACTTAAAAGAGCAGAAGCTTTAATTAAAGAAACTTTAAAAATGGAAGAGGAAAAATTTTTAGTTCTTCTTGAAAGAGGAATGAAAATACTAGATGAAGAAATCACAAAAATAAACAAAGTTTTACCAGGTGAAGTTGCTTTTAAACTTTACGATACTTATGGATTTCCATTAGATTTAACTCAAGACATTTTAAAAAATAAATCACTAGAAATAGATAATAAAAAATTTGATGAACTTATGAAACAAAGTAGGGAACTTGCAAAGAAAAATTGGAAAGGTTCTGGAGATAGTGCAGTTGATGATATTTGGTTTGCAATTAGAGACAAATTGGGAGCAACAGAGTTTCTTGGATATGAAACTAATCAAGCAGAGGGTGTTATTCAATCTTTGTTAAAAAATAACGAACAAGTACAGTCTTTAAAGGCTGGTGATGAAGGTATGATTATTTTAAATCAAACACCATTTTATGGAGAATCTGGAGGACAAGTTGGTGACACTGGAGCAATAATAACAAACAATTGTAAATTTGAAGTTTCAGATGTTCAGAAAAAATTAGGAGATCTGTTTGTTCATTATGGAAAGGTAATTTCTGGTGAAATTAAAATTAATGAAAGTGTTGAATTAAAAATTAACGTTGAAAGAAGAGAAAATATAAGAGCTTATCATTCAGCAACACACTTATTGCATGAGTCATTGAGAAGAGTTTTAGGAACTCACGTGACACAAAAAGGATCTTTAGTTGAGGCAGATAGATTAAGATTTGACTTCAGCCATATGAAACCAATTTCACCTGAAGAAATAGAGAAAATTGAAAGCTTTGTTAATTTAATGGTCGAGACTAAATCTGATGTAAAAACAAGACTTATGACACCAAAAGAGGCTGTAGATAATGGTGCTTTAGCATTATTTGGAGAAAAATATGGTGATGAAGTAAGAGTTTTATCCATGGGAGATGAAAAAAATAAATATTTTTCTACTGAATTATGTGGTGGTACTCATGTGAGAAATACAGGTGATATTGGTAAATTTAAAATTGTAAGCCAATCATCAATAGCTGCAGGAGTAAGAAGAGTTGAAGCATTAAGAGAAAAACAATTAAATGATTATCTTAAAAATAAAGAAAAACTTTCTGATCTTTATGCTCAGAAAAATGAAGAAACTATAAAAGAACTTTCAGAAAAAATAATTAAACTCGGCGCAAAACCAAATTTAGATAAAAAAAATCCAATTGAAATAATTAAAGAGTTAACAAAGCAATTAGATAATTTATCTGTGGGATCAATTTTAGATGATAAAACAAAAAATATTATTAAAGATGAAACTATAAATGGAACTAAGGTTAGACTTCAAAAAATCGAAGACCTTCCTCCAAAAGAATTAAGAAAATTAGTTGATAAGGGGAAAAAAGAATTAGGCGAAGGAGTTGTAATAATTTTTGCAAGTAAAGACGATAAAATAGGTTTGGCAGTAGGTGTAACAGGCAGTTTAACAAAAAAATATAATGCAGTTGATTTTGCTAAAAAAGGTTCAGAAATTATCGGAGGAAAAGGCGGTGGTGGAAGACCAGATTTTGCTCAAGCCGGTGGAGTTGATAGTTCAAAAATAGATGAAGCTTTAGATAATCTTAAATCTTTAATTTAATTTCTTTTTTAATCTACCATCTAATTCGTCTAAGAATTGATTGGTAGTTAAGAATTTTGTTGATGTACT
>CACDOD010000038.1 GCA_902554335.1 uncultured Pelagibacteraceae bacterium | reverse complement strand
TCTTATTAAATCTTTTATCATTAAATCTATAGAGTCTCGTATAATTTGATGTGTAGCAATATTATAATTGAATTTATTTAATTTATTTTTATATTTATTGTAAATATCTCTAAAAAAATTAATTTCAATTAGTTCATCTAATCGAAATAAATTTGCGTTTATACCATCTTGTATATCATGATTGTTATAAGCAATATCGTCTGATATAGACGAAATTTGTGCTTCTAGTGGTGGATAGGTTTTAAAATTAATCATATTTTTAAATTTGTTAATACCAATCATGTTTTCTACTAAATTAAAATTTGAGAGAGGACCATTATGTTTAACTAGACCTTCTAAGGTTTCAATTGAAAGGTTAAGTCCATTAAATTTTAAATATTTATTTTCTAAGAACATTACTATTCTTAATGTTTGTAGATTGTGGTCAAATCCTCCGTATTTGTTCATTTGTTCATTTAACGACTCTTCACCAGCATGTCCAAAAGGAGTATGACCAAGGTCATGAGCTAAACTCAAAGTCTCAGCCAAATCTTCATTTAAATTTAAATATCTTGATATAGATCTAGCAATCTGAGCAACTTCCATAGAGTGTGTAATTCTTGTTCTGTAATGATCGCCCTCTGTATTTACAAAAACTTGAGTTTTATGTTTTAGGCGTCTAAATGATGCACTATGAATAATTCGATCTCTATCTCTTTGAAATGGGGATCTAAACTTAGACAAAGGTTCTTTTATAATTCTACCTTTGCTTTTAAATAGTCCAATCTTTGAGTATTTTTTCATACTTTAAAATAAAATATTAGGTATTATATTAGTAATATCAATGATCAAACATGATAAAAGAAATTAAATTTACCGATAAAGCACTAAAACAGATAAATATTCTATTATCAAAAAAAGATAAAGGATCTTTTTTTAGAATCGCTATTAAAGGTGGTGGTTGTTCAGGATTTCAATACGAATTTACTTTTGACAATTTAAAACAAGAAGATGATTTAAAGTATGAAAATATATTAATTGATAAGACTTCTGCAGAATTATTGAAAGGTTCCGAGATTGATTATGTGAATGAATTAATTGGTTCTCAATTTAAGATTTCTAATCCTCAAACTAAGTCATCTTGTGGTTGTGGTGTTTCATTTTCTTTGTAATGTTAATTTCATCCTGGAATGTTAATTCTGTACGTGCACGTATAGAAAATATAAAAAGTTATCTTTTAAAATATAAACCAGACATTTTAATGATGCAGGAAATTAAAACTGAAGATCTAAATTTTCCGTATGAAGATTTTTCATCTTTAAATTATGAAAGCCATGTATTTGGTCAAAAAAGTTATAATGGTGTTGCTATTATTTCCAAAAATAAATTAAAAAATATAAGATTTGATTTGATTAAAGATAGATTAAAACAATCAAGAATAATTTCTGCAGAAATTAATTATAAAAATAAAATTATTCAATTAATAAATATATATACTCCGAATGGTAACCCTGTCGATACAGATAAGTATGAATATAAAAAAAAATGGCTTGATGATTTGATTAATCAATTAAGACATTTAATAAAAAAAAACCCAAACATAATTCTTGGTGGAGATTTTAATATAATTCCCTCATCAGAGGATGTTTATAATCCAAAAAGTTTTGAAGATGATGCTTTATTTAGACTTGAAATTAGAAAAAAGTTACGTGAAATGATTAATCTTGGATTTAATGACGTATATAGATTTTTTAACAAAACTAAAGAGGGATATACATTCTGGGATTATATGCGGGGCGCTTGGCAAAAAAATAATGGTATGAGGATCGATCATTTTTTAGTTTCAAATTCATTAATAGATAAAATTAAATCAATTAATATTAATAAGGATCCAAGAGGTCGAGAAAAACCTTCAGACCATACACCAATAGAAATTAAATTAGCTTAAAGATTTAATTTTATTAACTAATTCTTTGTTAATATTTCTTGGACCTTTATTCAGTCTATTTTTATGTCTTCTTTCACCTGGTAATCTGACATTACCCATTGACTTCATTTTTTTAAAAAATTCGTCTGCATTTTTTTCCCAATTGCCATCTGAAGTTTTTTCTGGTGAAATTGCTAAAATAAATTCTCCACCACTAGGCGGGCCTCCATCATTATTATCTTTAGCTGCAGTTTCATAACTAAAATTATCTCCTACCAAAGCTCCTGCCATTAATTCAACCATCATTGCGATAGCTGAACCTTTGTAACCACCAAAAGGTAATAGAACACCACCATCAGTAATTTCTCCAGGATCTGTTGTTTCTTTTCCTTCTTTGGTTAATCCTGTTCCAATTGGAACTTGGTGACCTTCCCTTTTTGCAACTTGAACTTCTCCCATAGCCATAGATGCAGTAGCCATATCATACACTACAGGAGTTTTTCCAGGTCTTGGCCAAGCAAATGAAATTGGATTGGTACCAAATAATGCTTTAATCGCACCAGCCGGTGCTACTGCTGGTTTATAAGATGTACAAGCAAAAGCGACTAGGCCCTCTTCAGCTAATTTTTCTGTTTCAGGCCACATAGCAGCCATATGATGTGAGTTAGTAATTGCAAGGACTGCTACACCATTTTCTTTTGCTGCCTTAGTAAGTTCAGGTAAACTTTTATTAAGAACTACAGGTGCTAAGCAATTATTTCCTAAAACCTTTATAACTGATTTAGAAATTTTTTTTATTTCTGGTTTTCCTTTGCCGTTGATTTTTCCACTCTTTAATCCACTTACATATGATGGAAGTCTAAATAAACCATGAGATAATGAGCCATCTCTTTCCGCATTTCTTATAAGATCTGCCAATATAGAAGCTGTCTCATCATCACAACTGTTAGATAATAAAGTTTTTTTTGCTAAATTATAAATTTCTTCTAAAGAAAGGCTTACTGTTGACATAAATTTATTTTACTCTTCCATAAATATCTTGAAAACGAATTATATCTGTTTCTTTTAGAATTGGACCTGTTTGTACTTCAATAATTTTGACTTGCTTTTTAAAATTATTTTGAATTCTATGTATTGCACCTCTAGGTACAAAAACAGACTCTTCTGGTTTTCTATAAAATTTTTGTTTATTGATTGTTATCATTGGTTTTCCTTGAGTTATCATCCAATGTTCAGATCTATAGTTATGTTTCTGAAGACTTATTGATGATTTAGAATTTACAGTTAATTCTTTAACAAGAAAGTTTTTACCTTTAAATAAATTAACATATTTTCCCCATGGTCTATGATAAACATTAGTTTTTTTAAAATATTTTTTTTTATTTTTTT
>CACDOD010000037.1 GCA_902554335.1 uncultured Pelagibacteraceae bacterium | reverse complement strand
AGTTAATTTAGAGGAAATATCCATCGCTAAACTTGTAGATCAATTTAATAACTACATCATAAAAACTGAAAATTTAAATTTAGAGATTGCATCCGAATATCTCTTAATGGCAACATGGCTTACATATTTAAAATCAAAACTTCTTCTACCTTTAGATGATGAAGAAGAATTTAAAGCTCTAGAAATTGCAGAAAAACTTAAATTGCAATTAAAGAAATTGGAATTAATTAGACTTCTTT
Source organism: uncultured Pelagibacteraceae bacterium (assembly GCA_902554335.1). Classification (GTDB taxonomy): domain Bacteria; phylum Pseudomonadota; class Alphaproteobacteria; order Pelagibacterales; family Pelagibacteraceae; genus Pelagibacter. The sequence continues at coordinate 3,706 of CACDOD010000037.1, read as the reverse complement.
CAGATCAAATGCTTAAAAGAAAAAGATTAGGCAGAGATATATTTTTGAGAGGAATGAGTGCAAAAATTCAGAATAATTATATATCACAATATTCTTTAAAGCTTTTTGATGTCTTAAAATCCTATGCCACGATAATTTCTACAAAAGACTTTCAGAAAATTAATATCCCAAAACTTCCTGTTCTTACAATGGAGGAGGGCATTAAAACAATAAAAGAATTTCAGAAACATCTATCAGAGTGGAAAAAATTAAGTGATTTGATACCATCTGTATTTAAAAATAATATTAAACTAACAAAAACTGGTAATGCTGGAATATTTGCAGGTTCACTAGAATTAGTAAAAGAAGGACATGTTCGTCTCAAACAAGACAAAATATTTGGGGATATATATATTCGTAACAATGAATAAAATTAAAAAAAATAATATTTTCAAATTTCCTAAAATTAAAGTTTCTGAACAAGAAAAAGAAATTGAGGCAATTCTTTTTGCATCAAATGTACCTTTGGATGTAGAGTCTATTGAAACTAAAATAACCAAAAAAATTAATGTAGAAAAAGCACTTATAAATTTACAAAATTTTTATTCTAATAGAGGTATTAACTTAGTGTGTATATCTAAAAAATGGTCTTTTAGAACATCAGATCAATTATCAGGTATTTTATCTAAACAGAAAACTATAGAAAAAAAATTATCTAAAGCTGCAATAGAAACTCTTTCAATTATAGTTTATCATCAACCAGTAACTAGAGCAGAAATTGAAGATATTAGAGGAGTTGCTTTTGGAAACAATACATTAGAAATTTTAATGGAACTAAATTGGGTTAAACCTGGAGGAAGGAAAGACGTCCCTGGCAAACCAATACAATATGTAACAACCGATGATTTTTTAAGTCATTTTAATCTTCAAAAACTTTCAGATTTACCAACTGTGGATGAGCTAGGTGCGGCAGGATTAATTGATACCTCGTCAGTAGAAATATCATCTGAAATTATTAGATTTTTAAACCCTATTTTTTTTCTTATATATTGTATTCCTTTTTTTGAATGAGTAATACATTCTTTTTTATCTATTGCTTTAAAAACAATATGTGCAGTCATTGCAAATAACGTTTTTTTGTTTTTAAAAACTGCAAAGTCATTTTGCTCTAAATATTTTAAATTTTTAGATATAAATGGAAGTTTTAAATGAGTATCTGTTTTTGATAAACCATGACCAGGAATATGTTTTATTACAGTGCCTATTCTATTTTTTTTAAATTGAGCAATTGTAATATCACCTATGTAATCAATTATTTTTTTATTATTTGAAAATGATCTATCACCTATTATTCTATGAGAAAAGTCTCTTCTTAAATCTAAAACGGGTACAGTGTTAATATTCGCGCCAATTAAATTTAATACATAAGAAATCTGGTTGATATAAATATTATAAAACAAATCAAATTTTCTTTTATTTTTTTTATATAAATCACCAAAGAATTTTGCTGTAAATATTGAATTATCGACTATATTTTTAATTCTACTAACTCTGCCACCTTCCTCATCGATAAAAATAGGATAATGCGGATCATTAAATAAATTTCTTATAGATTTTGTAAGTTTTATTGTTTGATTAAGATTTTTTATATTTCTTTGAAAAAGAATAATTCCCCAAGGTTTATTTTTTTTTATAAAAAAAAATTCATTTTTAGTTAATTTTGTACTTTTAATACCACATATAAATGATTTTCTATTTTTAATTGTCACTTTTTAGTAATTCCCAAAAAGAATATTTTTTTTTGTTTTTATTATCATCTAAATTTAAATATCTAATTATATCTTGAGTATCATTGTATATAACTGGTAAATTTGATTCATAAATCTTAATTTTATTTTCAATTGAACTTATACTCCTAAAAGTTTTTTTTTTATTTTTATCAGAAATATAATAATTAATTGAAAAAAAAATAAATAAAATAATTATTAATAGAAAAATAAAGTATTTAATTTCTCTAAACATTACATTTTTTCTGGTGTAGAAACACCAATTATACTCATCCCTGTAAAAATTACGTTGGAAATTGCTTTTATTAAAATTAACTTGTCTTTTGAAACTTTATTATTTTTATTTATAAATCTTTTCTCTGGATTTTCTTTACCTAGATTCCAATAAGAATGAAATAAAGATGCCAATTCATATAAATAAGTTGCAATTCTGTGTGGTTCCAATTTAGTTATACTCAGATCAATACATTTTGGCCATTCAGATAACTTTTTTAAAATTTCTATTTCTTCTTTAGAATAATCAATTTCTGATTTATCTATATTTATTTCTGAATTAATATTTTTACCTACATTTCTAAATACCGAACAAATTCTTGCATAAGAATATTGAACATAATAAAGTGGATTTTCTTTGGATTTAGCAATTACATTATCAAAGTCAAATTCTAATTCGACATCGCTACTTCTACTCAACATTATAAATCTAGTAGCATCTTTTCCAACTTCATTAATTAAATCCTCAATAGTTATATAATCACCTTTTCTTTTTGACATTTTAAACGGTTTTTTATTTTTAATCAGTTTAACAAGCTGACTAACTTTACAAATTAGTTTTCCGTTTATGTTAGTTAAAGCCTCTACAGATGATGAAATTCTTTTAATATATCCTGAATGGTCTGCGCCTAATATGTTTACTAAGTAATCATAATTTCTATCTAATTTATTTTTATGATAAGCAACATCACTTGCAAAATATGTCCAAGATCCATCAGATTTTTGAAGTGCTCTATCTTTATCATCTCCAAAATTAGTCGATTTAAAAAGTAGCTGTTCTCTTTCAACCCAGTTTTTATCACTTTCACCTTCTGGTGCTTTAATTTTTCCTTTGTAAACAAAATTTTTAACTTGAAGATAATTTACAACTTTTTCTACCTCGTTATTAATTACAAGTTGTTTTTCACTTATGAAATTATCATGTTTAATTCCAATTAAATTAAGATTATTTTTAATTAATTTAAGGCCTTCCTCAACAGACAAAAGAGTTAATTGCGTTGAAATTGTTTCATAATTCTCGAAATTAATTTTCTTATTAGAATTAATTATATTTTCTGCAAAGTCCCTTAAATATTCACCTGGGTATAAATCTTTATTATTTTCTGGAAATGGTTCATTAAATAATATTTCTCTTATTCTGAAATATACAGAATTTGTAAAATTAATTATTTGGTTACCATAATCATTTACATAGTATTCTTTTGTAACTTTGTGTTTATTAAATTTAAGAATATTTGAAATTACATCTCCGATTATGGCGCCCCTACAATGGCCAACATGTAGAGGTCCGGTTGGATTAGCTGATACAAATTCAACTAAATAATTTTTCTTTACTTCATTTAAATTTACTCCAAATGTTTTAGAATTAGTTAATATTTCTTTAACAAAATTTGACCAAAAAACTTTTTTAAATTTTATATTAATAAAACCTGGTTTAACTACAGAAATATTATCTATTAATTTATCATTTTTTTTTAAATGCTCAGAAAGAATATGTGCCAAATCATTTGGGTTTTTTTGATTTAATTTAGATAAAACCAAAGCGACATTTGTTGAAATATCACTATTAAATTTAGATGGTGGTATTTCAACTGTGATTCCAGTTAATAAAGTTGGTAAAACTAATTCTCCTTTTTTTGATAATTCTTTTAGAGTTTCTTTAATTT
>CACDOD010000036.1 GCA_902554335.1 uncultured Pelagibacteraceae bacterium | reverse complement strand
GTAGGTTTTTTAGATCAAATCAAATCTTTGGAAAAGTTAAATTCAATTGAATTCAATAAAATTGCTTACCCAATTTTATTTTTATCTTTTGTAAGCCGAGCATCTGAAGTTTTAGGAAAAAAAATATTAATAAAAATGGATGAAAAAGAATTTATCTTAAATTTTAATCAAAGTATTTTTGGCAACTACTCTAAAAATTTGATTTGGGAAAATGCTAATGTTGTATTGATTAATTTTCTGGAAAATAATAATTCTTTTAGCGAACAAGATTGGAAGGAAATAACTAAATTCGCAAATCAAACTTTTGTAGATGAAAGTGACGAATTAAAAGAGAAATCAGCAGGTGCTGGATTAACTGACAATGACTGAAGAATATAAAATAGATAAAGATGAAGAATTAGATAATATTTGCGAGGAGTGCAAAAAAGATGATGAAAGCGTTTCACAAAATTTAATTCTCACAGGATATAAGCTCTGTAATTCTTGCAAAGTATCTAAAACTATTTTCCCTATTTAAGCAGGAACGATCGAACCAGAATTGTAGTTTGAAAATATTAATATAAAAAATATTATTAAATGCCCTAAAGCAATTAAAGATGATTTAAATATATTCTTATAATTATAGATAACATTAATACCTATTATTAAACAAATATTGTACCAAATATAGGTAATAAATGTAAGTAATAGCATGTATGTGTCCAAAACAAATATGTTAAATATAAAAGGTGTTTGAACTAAGCCCATCAAAATAAATGTTTTTCTAAATTTACAATTTGTATTTTTACTTGGAAAAATTACAACCCCTATAAAATGAATGTAGCATGATTTAATAACCCAAGTAATTATCGAACCGATTAATACAACTTTTAAAGATGGACCTTGTATTTCCCCCAAAGAAAAATACGAGCTCATAAAATTTAAAAATGCAGAATTCGGAATTATGCTGATCAACGAATTTATAAGAACAATTGAAATTGCAAAGTAAATCGCAGCTTCTCCAAAATTACTTTTATTAGCAAAAAAATTTTTATTTAATTTAAGAGTATTTAAGTAGATATGAATAAATCTAGTCAGTATCATTTTTTATCGCTTTTTTGAGAAAGATAAGAAACAATCAATGGAAAAATAATAAGAAGTAAAAAAATTATCAAGCATATCAATTTTAACATTATTGTTTATGTATTAAATTTTTTAAAGGGGAAGAAACCTTCCCCTTAAAATATATTTAACCCTTAACTACTTCTCTAGTATTCGCGTTGAATGACTCTTTGAAAGGTATATCAACAACAATAGCATCTACAGGTTGGCCTGCTTGATCCGAATACTTTTCAGGTAAATGAACTTTGTATTTAGTTCCTATTTTCCCTTTTGGAAACCCGTTCGCATTTAATGTACCATCATAAGGAACATAACCCATTGCGATATTAGTTTTTTTCTCAGGGTGCCACCATGGAGATGTAATAAAACCAACTGGTTCACCACCTTCATCATTTGAGATTAACCAGAAATCAGGAGCATAATCATCGATAGGTTTTCCTCCCAGTTCCATACCAACTAATTGAAGTTTGTAAGGTTTTTTTCCAGCCTTAATATCAGCACCCATGGCTTCTAAAACTTTTTTACCTACATAATCTCCTTTTTTATTCCATTCACCTTTACCTGATAGTGAGACTTGATAACCCAAGTTACATTGATAAGGGTTATGTTGATGATCCATATCTTGACCCCATGAAAGAATTCCAGCTTGAATTCTTCTATGGTGAGCTGGTGCAATAACCATTAGATTATGTTTTTTTCCAGCATCAAGAACTGCGTTCCACATATCTTCTGCATATAAAGTAGACTCTCTTAAGTATATTTCATAACCTGCCTCACCTGAAAAACCAGATTGAGAAATTATACAACTTCTTCCTCCAATTTTAGCAGATGCCAAACCATAAAAAGGAATATTATCAAAATCTACTTGATCACCACAAAGATCTTGCATCAATGCTTTAGATTTTGGACCTTGTATTTGAACTGGAGACACATCTATTTCATGTATTTCACAATTAAATCTTCCATCTGCATTAACTCCCTGAAGATACATTCCAATATCACTATCTGATAATGAAAACCAAAATTCATCTTTAGAAATTCTTAAAAGAATTGGATCATTTAATACTCCACCATACTGATTGCATAAGATTACATATCTTGCTCTCATAGGTGAGATTTTTGTTGCATCTCTTGTAATTACGTAATCAACAAATTTTTCTGCCTCAGGACCTTTTACCTGAATTTGTCTTTCAACTGCAACATTCCACATTGTTACATGATTAACAATCGCATCATACTCAACCATTGCTCCACCGTCTTCCGGTTTTACATATCCTCTTGGATGATAAATACGGTTATACACAGTTGCTCTCCAGCAACCTGCTCTCATTGATAAATGCCAGTAAGGAGATTTCCTTACTCTTGTTGAAATTAGCATCTCTACTTTCGTTGGTCCGCTTTGTCTTAAATTGTACGGAACCTTTCTGTCAGTTTGATCAACTGACGTTACATGCCTCATTTTACTATAGTCAAATTCTTTAGACATATTTGTTCTCCATCAACCACTTGTTAGTTTCCTTCAAGCCGCCGAATGTATAAATGTGGAAGTTATCAGTATGCGATTTAATCTTCCCAATTAAATCATTAGGGTCTTTAGGTTTCATTAAATCTAACGCCTTACTAAAATTAGATTTTAGAAAGTTTAAGGAATTTTTTGCCCCAACAATATTAGCAAACTTTATTAAGCTTGTAATTTTTAAAGGTCCAGTAATTCCAACATGAACTGGTACTGATTGTTTAGATATAAAATCTATGATTGGCTGAGGATCTAGTAACCATTGGGTAACTATATAGTCAGCATAAGGCTTTTTATCATTCATAGCTTTTTCTAATTTTGAATCAGATATATCAGGACTTCCTTCTGGGTGTCCAGCGATTCCAATCTTCATATCCTCAAAATAACCAGTTTCTAGAAGCTGAAAAGAACAATCAAATTTTCCAATAGGCTCTCTACTGCCACCAATTACCAAAACTTGCTTAGTTCCTCCGTCTTTACATCTAGAAATATATTCTTTTAGTTGTGTTTCGTTCTCAATTGATCTAGCAGGAATATGAGGAATTGGATTAAATCCTTTTTTAACCAATTTTTCAGCCTGATCAGCTGTTTCTTTAAAATCACCTCCTGGTAAAAGAGTAATATATACATCTTTTAGAGCTGGTAACGTTTCAAGGTCAGTAGATGGACTAATCTCAATTGAAAAATTCATTCGAGATCTTTATTTATTTTACAATAACTGTCTAGATAATTTTACTTTCTCTGACCTCTATGCTTCTGGATCCTGCGCCCATACTCTTGAGCTGCTCTATCAAATATGATTGCCAAGGCGACAATAGCAAGTCCGTTAAACAATCCTAAAGCTAAGTATTGGTTTAAAACTGCTCTTAAAATTGGTACTCCAAGCCCTTTTACGCCAATCATTGATGCAATTACCACCATAGCAAGCGCCATCATTATAGTTTGGTTAACACCAGCAAATACTGTTGGTAGAGCTAGAGGTATTTGAACAGTTCTTAATTTTTGAAATTTTGTCGCGCCAAAGGCTTCACATGCTTCAATTGTCTCTTTGTCTACTTCTCTTATACCTAAATTAGTCAATCTGATAATTGGTGGAACTGCATATATACATATTGCAATTAATCCTGGAACTTTTCCAATACCAAGCAACATCAATATTGGAATTAAATATACAAAACTGGGTATTGTTTGCATCATATCTAATATTGGTAATACTGCTTTTTCCGTCCTATCTGATCGAGCCATTAGAACACCGACAGGTATTCCGACAGACATGCATATTATTACACAAACAGTAATAATTGCGACTGTGGCCATGGTATCTTTCCACATACCAAAGTATCCAATTAAAAAAAATGATATTGCAGTTCCTAAAACAAGCTTCCAACTCTTTGAGGCAAACCAAGCCAAACCACATATTATAGCAATTATTATTGGCCATGGAGAGTTAATCATTAACTTTTCTAACCAAACTAGAAAATATAATAATGGATCAAAGAAAGATTCTATACCATCACCATATGCCCTAGAAAAATCTCTGAATGCAAAGTCAATCCCTTTTCTAAGTTCAGCCAACTCAGATCGACCCATTACAGGAAATTTAGTCAAAAATTCCATTTAAACCTTTAGAGTAACGAGCCTATAATTTTATAGGCTCGTTATTTAATCTATGATTATAAAGCAGATTTGATTTTTTTCTTAGCAGATGAAGATACCCATTTACCCCACAGGTTTTCATGCTGTTTCAAAAATTC
>CACDOD010000035.1 GCA_902554335.1 uncultured Pelagibacteraceae bacterium | reverse complement strand
AGGCCTTATACCTATATAATAATTTTTTTTATCTAAGTTTATTCCACTAAAAGAGATGCTACTTCCTAAAATATTTATTTTGTTGTTTGAGACAATGTTCTCAGAATTAATTTTAAAAATATTCATTTTTGGTGTTCCAATAAATTGAGCAACAAAAATATTATCTGGATTTGTGTAAATTTCGTTCGGTGTTCCTACTTGCTCAATGTTGCCATTATTTAATATGACAATTCTATCTGCTAAAGTCATTGCTTCTACCTGATCGTGAGTTACATAGATCATATTAGTTTTAATTTTTTGATGAAGTCTAGAGATTTCGACTCTCATTTCTGCTCTAAGAGCAGCATCAAGATTAGACAAAGGTTCATCAAATAAAAAAATTTTTGGATTTCGAGTTATCGCTCTTCCAATTGCAACCCTTTGCCTTTGGCCACCTGAAAGTTCTTTCGGTCTTCTTTCTAAAAGATCTTCAATTTTAAGTGTTTTGGCTGCACTTAGAACTTTTGTGTGAATTTCTTCTTTAGTTTTTTTTTCTATTTTAAGTCCAAAAGACATATTATCATAAACATTCATGTGTGGATACAAAGCGTAGGACTGGAATACCATTGCGGTATGTCTTTTAGATGGGTGCATTTCATTAATTACTTCATTGTTAATTTGAATTTCACCTTCATCTATTTGTTCTAGGCCAGCAATCATTCTTAGAAGTGTAGATTTGCCACATCCCGATGGTCCAACTAAAACTAAAAATTCATCATCCTTGCCTTGAAAATTGAAGTTATTAATTACTTTATTATCTCCGAAAGATTTGCCTACATTTGAAAATTTAATATTTGCCATAAATAAATTTATTTTATTAACTTTAATACATAGATGTCAAATCAATTACAATCTCAATTGAAATGTATAAAGCTAAAGATCCCATAAATAAAATTAAAAAAGCATTAATAGCTTGCCAGCTTTTTTGATTATTTAGCTGTTTTGATAATAATTTTGACAAATATCCTAATGAAAAAAAGAAAATAAATGAAGATAAAGATGCTCCTAGTCCAAATAAATATTTATGTGTAATATGAAAATTTTTTGAAAAATTTCCTAAAAAAAAAACTGTATCTGAATAAACATGGGGATTAAGATAGGTAAAACTTAATGTTTTTAAAATTACAATTTTTAATGGGGATTTATTTTTTTCAATATTAAGAGTAGTTTCTTGATATTTAAATTTTAATTTATCAATAATAAAATAGATTATAAAAATAAGTAACAGGATATTTAAGATCAATTCAACAATATTTGTGAAATAATGCTTAAAATATTCAAATAAGAATATTCCAATGAATATAAGAATTAAGTCCGATAATGCACAAATTAAACAAACTATAAATATGAATTCCTTTTTTAAACCTTGTTCAATTACAAATATATTTTGAGCTCCAATTGCTAAAATTAGGCTAAATCCAGTAATAAAACCGAGAGTTAAAAATGTCATTTAGAGACTAAAAATTAAAAAATACTTTCTACACACATTGCAATACCCATACCACCACCAATGCAAAGAGTTGCGAGTCCTTTTTTTGATTTTCTATTTTGCATTTCATGTATCAGTGTAACTAACACTCTAGCTCCAGATGCTCCTATTGGGTGACCTAATGCAATTGCCCCGCCATTTACATTTACTTTCTCATCATTAAAACCAAGTTCTTTATTAACTGAAATTGCTTGTGCAGCAAAAGCCTCGTTAGCTTCCACTAAATCTATTTGATCTTTAGTCCAACCTGCTTTTTTAATTGCTAATTTTGAAGCTGGAATAGGTCCTGTTCCCATTATTGAAGGATCAACTCCGCACTGGGCCCACGACACAATTTTAGCTAAAGGTTTTAAATTCTTATCTTTTGCTGTTTTTAAAGTCATTAATGTTAAAGCTGCAGCTCCATCGTTTAAACCTGAAGCATTACCTGCTGTAACAGTTCCATTTTCTTTAAAAACTGTTTTAAGAGTAGATAATTTTTCTATATTAGTTCCAATTTTAGGATATTCGTCTGTATCAAACATTTTTCCGTTTTTTAACTTTATCGGAACAATTTCATTTTTAAATTTATTTAGTTTGATTGCTGCTGATGCCTTGCTTTGAGAATTAACTGCAAATTCATCTTGTTCCATACGAGTAATTTGGTATTTTTCTGCAACATTTTCTGCTGTTACTCCCATATGGTATTGATTATAAACATCAATTAATCCATCTATAAGCATAGAGTCTTTCATTTTACTTTCTTCATTTTTTTCACCTTTTCTTAGAACTTGATAATGTGGAGAATTAGTCATGCTTTCTTGTCCACCTGCTATAATTATATTTGCATCGTTTAATTTTAATGAGTTATAACCCAATGCCACTGCAGCTAAACCAGACCCACAAACCTGATTTATTGTAGTTGCAGATTTTGAATTTTCTATTCCTGAGTTAATTAATGATTGTCTAGCAGGGTTCTGCCCTGATCCAGTTTGTAAAACTTGCCCCATATAAACCATATCTACTTCATTGTTTTTAAGATTTGAATGTTCTATGCACTTCTTAATTACTTCTGAACCTAATTGAACAGCTGAGTGATCTGATAAACTTCCAATAAACGAACCAATCGCTGTCCTGAAAGCTGAAGTGATGACAATATCATTATCGTCTATCTGTTTACTCATAATTATTATTTATCACTCAAATTAGAAACAAACAATATGTTCTATATGTATAGGCTTTCGAATTCCAAATTTATCGTTAATTTGATGTTGATGAACATGGTGCGAGTGAACAAATACTGGTAATAAATTATTAGTATTAGTTTTTAAAGTGTAAATAAAACTAGTACCTCTAAATTTTATATCAATAACATCAAATTTTAAATTACTTTTATCATCGTGCTGTAAATCTTCAGGCTGCAAAAGTAATTTTACATTTGTTCCAATCTCGACAGGATTTACAAAATTTCCTGTGATTACACCTAGATCCTCATTTTCTAAACTTTTTGGACTAGTAACTTTTGCAGGAATTAAAACACCTCTATTAAGAAACTTAACTACTTTTTCTGAATTTGGAAAATGATATACATTGTAAGGATCATCAAATTGCTTAAGTTCTTTATCTAAAATTACACCACATTTATCTCCCAAATAAAATGCTTCATAAGAATCATGAGTAACTATAATTGTTGTTATCTTAAGCTTTTTAAGTATTTGTTTCAATTTTACTTGTATCTCCTCTTTAAAACTTTGATCAACGTTTGAAAGGGGTTCGTCCAACAATAATAAATCAGGGTTTGAATTCAGCGATCTAGCTAGTGAAGCTCTTTGTGCTTCTCCAGCACTAATTTGATGAGGAAATTTATTTAAGATATTTTCTAAATTTAAAATTTTAATTAATTCATTAATATTTATCTGATCTCTATTACTATTTCTTGAAGATAATTTTATATTTTTTTCAATTGTGTAGTGAGGAAATAAACTATTTTCTTGAAACGAAAGAGCAATCTTTCTATCTTCTGGCTCTACATGAGTTTTTTCTGAAGATAGAGTTTTTTCTTTAAGAATTATTTCACCTTGAGATATTTTTTCTAATCCTGCAATAGATCTTAAAATGGTTGTCTTTCCTATCCCAGACGGTCCAAGCAAACATACAATATCTCCCTCATTTTTAATTGAAAAGGAAACATTTTTAACTTTTTCTGAACCAGAAACTTTAAATGTAGTATTTTTAATTTCAAAAAAATTATTCACTTCTCTCTCTTAAGATATATTTTGAAGTAAGTAAAATAAAGAAACTTGCGATTATAATCAAACATAAGGATGGTACTGCAGCAGCCTCTAATAGATCCTCGGAAGCAGAAATATATGCCGTAGTTGCGAAAGTTTCAAAATTAAAAGGTCTTAAAATTAGTGTGATTGGTAATTCTCTAACTATTTCTAATGAAACCAATATAATTACAAACAAAAGAGAATTTCTTAAGTAAGGAATGTGAATATTTAAAAAAGTTTTTGTTTTAGAATATCCAAGAAGATAAGCACTTTCATCAACAGAAATATTCATTTTCTCATATCCAGACTTAATTCCATTAAAAGCTAATGAATAAAATCTTATACAGTAAACTATGACTAAACCTAAAACTGACCCTATAAATATTTTTTTTATAGATAAAAAACCTAATGTCTTAATTATATTCTCATCAAACCAAGCAACAAAAGTAATGAAAGCTATCGCGAGAATTACCCCAGGTATAGCATAACCAGAAATTGATAGAGTAGATAATACATTTAATATTTTTTTATTTGAAACTCTATTTCCATAATTAGATATTAAAGCAAAAAATATTAGTACAAGACTTGATAAAAAAACTAAATATAAAGTATTTAATAAAAGATTAATTATATTTAAGTCATATAAATTTTCTGGAAATTTAATTGTCCAGTATAACATTTGACTCAGCGGAAATAGAAAACTTATAAAAAATAAAATAAAACAAAATGAAAATGCATAATAAGCCTTATAGCCATAAAGTTTAGTTTTTTGCTTTTTCTTAAACCCACCCTTAGCCTCCAGATGATATCGTGCTTTTCTTCTAGATAAATTCTCAGTTAGGAACAATATAAAAATAAACAATAAAAGAAAAAAAGATATACGATTTGCAAATGCTAGGTCATCAAAGGCTATCCAGGCATTATAAATACCAGTAGTTAGAGTGTTTACTGAAAAGAAATCTACAGCACCAAACTCAGCTAAAGTCTCCATTGCTACTAATGATAGTCCTGCAACAATAGCAGGACGAGCGGCAGGCAAAA
>CACDOD010000034.1 GCA_902554335.1 uncultured Pelagibacteraceae bacterium | reverse complement strand
GTTGATCTGGAAGTGGTGCTCCTTGAAACATACAAATTCTTAACCATTTATCTGATCTTGGATCAAATTTGATTGCTCCAAAAAATGACAATTTAAATCTTAGCATATCAATTGGCATCAAATGTTCTCCAATAGTGTTATCTAATATTTCAGAGTAAGGAAATTTTTCAATTATGAAAGCTCTCCTAACTACATTTCTCAAATCATCATTTTCAATTAAAAATTCTGCTATAGATAAACTATTGTTTGTGACTATTACTCTTTCATATAATTTTTTTATGTCTCTTGCGATTGCAAGAGGCTGTTCTAATTCAGATCCGCTAAGCTCAAATCTTTCACCCAATCGAGGTTCTTCTTTATTTTTTGATATAAACCAAAAATTATGATTATTTTCTTTTTGAGTAAAATCTATTTTTAAAATATCAGAATAATTATTTTCAAGAATATCTCTTAGTTCAGATGTTTTTCTTTCAGTAGGTATTGTAAAATATTTATCTTCATCTGAACTCATCTTATCCTTAAATTGATTTACTATTTCGTCAAATGGTTCCATAAAAATTGACACTAGATATTCTAAACATTCATCACATACTTGTTTTTCAGCCCATTTGTAAATTTCATTAAATAAAAATTTTTGATTAATGTTAGCTGAATCTAGATATTTTATGGTTTTATTAAGATCTTTTAATAACTCTTCAATCTTATTTTTTTGAAAATCACTTTCTGTATTCCAGTTTTCAACATTTATAATCGATTTCTTAAGACAGTTAAAAAAAGTGGTGAATTGATTTATATTTACATCTTCAACTTCTCTAATTTTTTTCAAAATTGTTTCTCTAGCTAGAACCCAATTATTTAGTAAAGTAGGATGATTTACTATAAATGGTGCCATCCCAAGTCCAGTTGAATTACCTATTCCAAGGCCTTTTGCAATTTCTTTATCAAGTTCAACAAATTTTTTTGGGTTTTTATTTTTTGCAATATGATTGATTTGATCAAATGTAAATTGTCTTACTAAATAAACTAACATCATTTCTAATCTGAATGGACCTTTAATTTCTGAACGATTTTTAATTCTAAATCTATCGGCTAAACCAAATTTACCAGATCCATAAACTGCAGTTGTTCTATATAAATATCCAACTTTAGATAAAATTTTTTTATCTGGCTGTCTTCCATTAGATAAATTTTCTATAACTTCGTTAAATAATCTTACTGATCTGTTTGCCCTTGAGAGGGTTAATTCTTTATAGCTTAATCTGCCAACTTCTTGCTTAGGTACATTTTCATTAAGTCTTTCAATATCTTGCTGGTTTGGAATTCCATCATACAATGCAAATGCAGCATCCCACTTTGTTGCAATAACTCTGTCAGATCTTTCCTCGTCTTCAAGTTGATTTGCAAAACAAACTAAAGAATAAGTTCTATTTTTTTTTGAAAAAGAATATACTGCTCTACCATATCCTTTTCTATTTAATTCAAACAAATCTCTTGAGAACTTCCAGTCTTTGAATTCTTCCAAAAAAGATCTTAAAAATGAAAGTTTAGACTGATGAAAGCATCCTAACCTTGAAAGCTTCATTATTTCTTTCGGTGATCTTAGTTGAATTTCCATTAATTCATTTTTTTATAAAAATTAAACCAATTGTCCCCAAGGACTCCACTTATTTCATTTTTGCTAAATCCAATTTTAGATAAACCACTTTCTAAATTAGAAAATCCTCTTGCATCAATGAACCATTCAGGCTGTTTAGGAAATCCAGAATTTTTTTTTGTACCCTCTCCAAAATTTCTTGCTTTAGCCCATGTTCCGTTTCTCATCCATTCAACAACAGTATCAGGTTGATTTAAACAAAGATCCGACCCAATTCCTATTTTTTCTACTCCCATAAGGTCTGCAGTTTTTGCTACCATTTCGCAAAAACTTTCTAACGTGCAATTTGTTCCATCTTTTAGATGATGAGGGTATAAAGATAGTCCCAAAATTCCATCATTTTTAGATAAAATTTTAAGCAATTCGTCTGACTTATTTCTTTTAGCTGCGTGCCAAAAAGTAGGGTTTGCATGAGTAATGGCAATTGGTTTTTGGCTTATATTTATTGCTTCTATTGTACTTTTTTCTGCTGAGTGAGACATATCAATTACAAGTCCTAGTCTATTCATTTCTTTAATAACTTCTTTTCCAAAATTTGTAACTCCACTATCGACGTTTTCAAAACATCCTGTGGCCAACAAGGACTGATTATTATATGTTAGTTGCATAAACCTACAGCCGAGATCATAAACTTTTTCAACTAAACCAATATCATCTTCAATAGGTGAACAATTTTGAAAACCAAAAAAAATTGCAGTTTTTTTTTCTTTTTTTGCTTTTTCAATATCTTTATAAGATTTTCCTAAAAAAATAAGATCTGAATTATCTTTAAAATATGTATTCCATTCATCAACTCTAGAATTAAACTCATCAAAATCTTCGTGATAGACAACTGTAACATGTACAGCATCTAATCCAGCCTCTCTATTGATTTGAAATACCTCTCTTGACCATTTGCAATATTGGAGGTTATCTATTTTATAATTCATATTATTAAAGGTATAATAGATTAAAAATATTTGCTATTAAATGAATAAAATGCCTCAAAAAAATAAACCTTTAGTATCAATCATTATGGGTAGTCAATCTGACTATAAGACTATGAAATATGCTGAAAATGTTTTAAAAAGTTTAAAAATTAAATTTGAAACAAAAATTGTTTCCGCTCATAGAACTCCTAAAAGACTATTCCAGTTTGCCTTAGCTGCTGAGAAAAATAATATTTCTGTAATAATTGCTGGAGCTGGTGGATCTGCTCATTTACCAGGTATGGTTGCTGCCATATCCCCTATTCCAGTAATTGGTGTTCCAATTGAAAGTAAAAAATTAAAAGGATTGGATAGTTTATTATCTATTGTTCAAATGCCTAAAGGAATTCCTGTAGGTTCAGTTGCAATCGGCAAAGATGGCGCAATAAATGCTGCTTTATATGCAACATCAATATTAGCATTAAATGATAAAAAAATTAAATCAAGATTAAAACAATTAAGATCTAAACAATCTAAATCTGTTAAAAAAAAACCTAAATAAAGTATGTCAGAACTAATTATTGGAATTTTAGGCGGTGGTCAACTCGGAAGCTTATTATGTTTAGGAGCAAGAAAACTAAATATTAATACGGTTGTCTATTGTGATGATAAAGAAGCGCCTGCCCAAATTTATGCTAATGATTTCATTTTTGGTGACTACAAAGATAAAACAAAATTACAAGATTTTATTAATAAAGTTGATGTTGTTACTTATGAATTTGAAAATATTCCTTTTGAAACACTAGATTTAATTAATCAATTCAAACAAGTTAAACCAAAACCAGCTATAAATAAGATAGTACAGCACAGACTATATGAAAAAGATTTTATTAATAAGTGTAATATTAGCACTACTAGATATGTTTCAATTAAAGAAAAATCTGATCTTAACGCAAATATAAAATTAATTCCTGGACTTCTTAAAACTTGTAGACTTGGTTATGATGGTAAAGGACAATACAAATTAAATAATCCCTTAGATATAGAAAATTTAAAAATTGATTTTTCGCAGGAATATATTCTTGAAAAAATGATTAATTTAAAAAAAGAATTTTCAATTATATTAACTAGATTTGGCCATTCTATTCACTCAGTTTATGAACCGATTGAAAACGAACATGAAAATCAGATATTAAAATATTCAAAAATTCCAGCAGATATTGACGATAAAATCGTAATAAAAGCAAAAGACTGGGCATCAATAATTGCTGATGATTTAGATTACGTAGGAACAATTTGTGTAGAATACTTCATAGATAAAAATGATAATTTATATGTCAATGAGATTGCACCAAGAGTCCATAACTCAGGTCATTTAACAATAAATTCATACAATATTAGTCAATTTGAAAATCATATAAGAGCTATTTGTGGATTAGGAAAACAAGAATTAAAAAAATTACATGATGCAAAAATGATAAATATAATTGGTGAAGAAATTGTCTCATATCGATCTAAAAAATATTCCGATAATGAATTCTTCTTTGATTATGGAAAAAAAGAAATCAAAGCAAATAGAAAAATGGGGCATTTAACTATCATTCAAAAGTAAACGTGTGACAAAATTTTTTATTTTTATATGTATTTTATAAAATAACTCAAATAATTTATTTGCTATGGATACAATACCTTATCACCATCTTTCTGACGGAACATTTAGAAATCCAGAAGGTTCACCTGTCAGGGACTCTTCTTTTAATTGGAGTTTTAAAATATTCAATGAAGAAAAGAAAAAACTTGATACTACACTTCCTGATGATCACGTTATAAAGAAGACCGAAGTAATAAGTAATTTAAATAAATATAAAAAAGGTAACTATATCGCTTGGATAGGACATGCTACCTTTCTAATAAAATTGGGAAATACTACGATTATAACTGATCCAGTATTTGAAAAAAATATGGGTCCATTAATATTTGGTCCAAAAAGATTTGTAGATCCTGCTTTAAAATTGAATGAATTACCCGAAGTAGATTTGTTTTTACTTACACACAATCATTATGACCATTTAAGTACAAGGACTATTCAAAGATTTCCGTATAAAAAAGCTAAAGTGCTCACGCCTTTAAAATTAGGTAAATATTTTACACGTAATGGTTATGGGGATGTTGATGAAATGGATTGGTACGATGAGATAAAAATAAACAATCTAAAAGTCACTCTAGTGCCTGCTGTACATTGGTCAAAAAGAAGTTTGTGGGATACAAATAAAACACTTTGGGGTAGCTTTATAATTGAATATCAGGATATGAAAATATTTTTTGCTTGCGATACTGGATATGGAAACATTTATAAGGATCTTGGAAAAAAGTATGGACCAATAGATTTAACACTAATAAATATTGGTGCGTATAATTTTTATCCAATGACACCAGTAAAAGATAAATCAATTTACCATACAAATCCTGAAGAAGCCCTTCAAA
>CACDOD010000033.1 GCA_902554335.1 uncultured Pelagibacteraceae bacterium | reverse complement strand
ATTTTATCTGCTGCGAATTCTGGAGTTTTTAAAAAAGGCATTTTAAAATCATTTTTATCTGTCATTGGTGTTTTTATAAAACCAGGTGAAACTAAACACACCCTTACTTTATGTTTTTCAAAATCAAAATATAAACTTTCCGCTAAACTTATTAATGCCGATTTTGATGGTCCATATCCAGTTGTATTTGGTAAACCTCTATAACCGGCAATAGAAGATACTATAGTTATTATTCCAGCCTTTTTGTTTTTAAAATATTCTTCAACAGCTTTAATACAATACAAAGTACCAAAAAAATTTACTTTAAAAACATTTTCTATTTGTTCAACATCTATATCTTTTTCTTCTTTTGGACTCCATGTACCTGTTGAAAAAAAACAAATGTCTATATTTCCAAATTGTTCTTTTATTTTATTAAATACTTCTTTAGTTTTATCTTTATCGGTAACATCTAGAGGAAAAGACTTTATATTTTCATTAGATTCGGAAATCTCATTCAATAAATTTTCTCTTCTAGCTGAGATTGCGACATTCCAACCCTCTTTGGCAAATTTTAGGGCTAATGATTTACCAATACCGCTACTTGCGCCGGTTATCCACACTACTTTTTTATTCATAAATTAATAATGTATTTAATTATTAATTTAATTTATGCTAGTAATTAATTCTTATGGATGATGTTGTAGTTGTTGGTGGAGGTATTATTGGTGCCTCCGCGGCTTATTTTCTATCAAAAGAGGGTAGAAAAGTAAAAGTTATAGAGAGGGATCCAACATATAAAAATGCTTCTTTTCCATTATCCTTAGGCGGTTTTAGAAGACAATTTTTTCAAAAGGAAAATATTCTTTTAGGAAAATTTGCCAAAGAATTTATATTTAATATTTCAGAAACCTTAAAAACTGCTAAAAATCCAAATCCAACAGCAAGTATGGTTGCAAACGGATATCTGTTAATGTTTGGTCCAGAACATGCTGATGAGCAATATAAAGCACTAGAAAATCATAAAGCATGCGATGCTGGTACAAAAAATATTAAAGGTGGTGAGCTCTCAAAATATTTTCCATATGTAAATTCCGATGGAATAGAGACCGCAACTTTTACAGACAATAAAACTGAGGGTTGGATAGATCCTTTTATGTTTCATGCAGCTTTAAAAAGCAAAGCAATTGATTTGGGAGCAGTATTTATCAAAGGTGAAGTTAAAAGTTTAGACGAAATTAATGCAAAAACAATTGTCTCTGCAGCTGGTTGCTGGACAAAAGAATTGTTAGATGACATTCCAGTAGTTCCTCAAAAACATACAGTTTTTAGAGTAAAGTGTCCAAAGCATATACCAGAAATGCCATTAACTGGAGATTTAACCACAGGAGTTTATTGGAGACCAGAAGGAAAAGAATATTTAGCAGGATCACCTATTTCAGTATTTGATGCAAATGATTTAGAACCTGCATGGAATGACTTCGAAGAACTTGTGTGGCCAGCATTAGCAAAAAGAATACCTGCTTTTGAAGAATTAAAATTAACTGGAGGTTGGGCTGGCTATTATGATTGTAATAAACTTGACAATAATGCCGTTGTAGGAAAACATCCAAAATATGAAAATGTTTTTATGGCAACAGGCTTTACGGGCAGAGGATTGATGCAAGCTCCAGGAATAGGGAGAGCATTAACTGAATTGATTACTACAGGTTCTTATCAAACTATAGATATAAGTGCCTTTTCTGTTGAGCGAGTTTTAAACAGCGAAGTTAGACACGAACCCTACGTATTATAATTTTTTTACGTATATTCCCATTACTCCGTTAAATATAGAAACGCTAAATATTATTAATTGTCCTTTAAAAGTATAAAAATCAAACATTGGATAAGATCCAAGAGCAATACTTAATAAAATATATGTAATTGCAAAGGGTTTATAAAATTTTTTTAATAAATCTACCATTTAGGTATATTTATCTTACTTCAGCTTCTGTTTCTTTTGGAGTGATCTCAGTTTTAAATTTATTAGATATTTTTTGAACATTAACAGCAGATACCTTGTATTCTGCACATTTAGTCTCTTCATCTTTACCATCACCTGTAACCATATTAACCATATGTTCAGGGAAATGGAATGTTGTGAAAACTATTCCTTCTTTTACTTTATCAGTAACTTCAACTTTTAATGATACTTCACCCCTACCAGAATATAGCCTTGCAATATCTCCACTATTTAACTCTCTACTTTTAGCATCATTTGGATGTAGTAATAAAATATCTTCATCTACTATTTTTAAGTTTTTTGTTCTTCTTGTCATTGTTGCAGCATTGTAATGTTGCAAAACCCTACTTGTTGTTAAAATTAAAGGATATTCTTTTTTGTTATTTTTCAGCTCAGTGGACTCTTGCCAGTGAAAAGATTTTAGTCTTCCTTTTCCTAGTTTAAATTCTTTTTCATGTAAAATTTTTGTATCCGTTCCATCTTCTTTTACTGGCCATTGTAAACCTAATTTACCAAGTCTTTCTCGAGTAATACCTTTAAAGAATGGAACAACATCAGCCACTTCTGCTAAAACTTGGTCAGCGTCGTATGTAGGTTGGTCGTACCCTAATTTTTGCATCATATCAGTTACAATAACTCCATCAGGTTTAGTTCCTGGCAAAGGCTCTGCTGCTTTATTCACTCTTTGAACTCTTCTTTCAGTATTAGTAAAAGTTCCATCTTTTTCCAAGAAAGTAGTCCCTGGTAATACTACATCAGCTAATTTTGCAGTTTCACTCATAAAAATTTCTTGTACAACTAATAAATCTAATGACTCCATAGCTTTTATAACATGAGCACTGTTAGGGTCAGTTTGAACAATATCTTCACCTATTATCCATAACCCTTTAACCTCCTTATTTATAGCCGCATCAAAAATTTCAGGAATTTTTAATCCT
Organism: uncultured Pelagibacteraceae bacterium; assembly: GCA_902554335.1. Classification (GTDB taxonomy): domain Bacteria; phylum Pseudomonadota; class Alphaproteobacteria; order Pelagibacterales; family Pelagibacteraceae; genus Pelagibacter. The sequence continues at coordinate 2,494 of CACDOD010000033.1, read as the reverse complement.
GCCTTAGTTGGATGCACTACTCCATATTTTTCTGTATAAAATTCTTGGATTTTTTTATCTGCTACTGGAAAATAACCTGCGCCCTGATGTGGCTGACATCCCATGTCTGCAGCCCCTTGAACATTATTTTGTCCTCTAAGTGGATTCACTCCAACACCTCTTCTACCAATGTTTCCTGTTATCATAGCAAGGTCAGCGATAAGCATTACTGTTTTTGAACCTTGTTCATGTTCTGTAACCCCTAATCCATGAAATTCCATTGAATTATTTGCTGTAGCATATGCAATTGCAGCCTCTTTAACCAATTGTTTCTCAACACCCGCTACATTTGCTAAATAATCAATATCTAAACTATTTATATGATTTAAAAATTCTTCGAATCCTTCCGTTCTTTTTTCAACGAAATCTTTATTTAATAAATTTCCTTTTACTATGAAATAAAGCATCATATTAAGCACAGCTACATTTGAACCAGGTTTTAATTTAATATGATAGTCAGCCAGTTTTGCAAGCTCAGTTGTTACTGGATCTAATACAATCAATTTTTTACCCTTCATAACTTGTTGTTTAATTTTTGCTCCAGTTACTGGATGAGCATTCGTTGGATTTGCACCAATAACAATAAATAAATCTGCATGATAAATATCTTCAGTGGAATTTGTTGCTGCTCCTGTACCGAAAGTTTGCTGCATTCCCCATGCAGTTGGAGAATGACAAATTCTTGCACAACAGTCTATATTATTTGTTCCAACTACAGCTCTTATCATTTTTTGGAACACGTAATTCTCTTCATTTGTACATCTTGCAGAAGAAATTCCTGCAATTGCATCGGGACCGTTTTCTTTTTTAATTTTTTCTAATTTATTTTTAATATACTCATAAGCTTCATCCCAGGAAGCTTCTTCAAATTTCCCATTTCTTTTAATAAGTGGACTTCTTAATCTATCTGGATGGTCATAAAAACCAAAAGCATATCTGCCCTTGATGCATGTATGTCCTGCATTAACTTCAGTTTCTTTTGGTGTATCAATCGCAACAACTTTTCCATCTTTAATAGACGCTTCTAGATTACATCCTACTCCACAATAAGAACAGGTTGTTCTAACTTTTTTATCTACATTTGCAGATTTTGATTGAAATACATCAGATATAGCATCTGTCGGGCATGTATGTGCACATGCTCCACAAGATACACATGACGAATCTCCAAACATCATATCATTGTCTGTTGTTATTCTAGACTCAAATCCTCTTCCACTCATTGTTAAAACAAATGAACCTTGAATTTCATCACAAGCTCTTACACATCTTCCACAGTTTATACAGTTATCTAAATTCATTCTCATATATGCATGAGATGTATCTTTTGGAATTCCTTTGTGTTGTTTTGGATTGTTGTATCTATGTTCTTTTATTCCTAGATCATTTGCTACAGTTTGTAGCTCGCAGTTTTGATCAACTTCACAAGAGCTACAATTCATTGGATGGTCAGAAATGACAAGTTCTACAATGTTTTTTCTTAAACTTTCCAAATTATCATTATTTGTAAACACATATTGATTTTCATTTATTGGTGTATGACAAGAAGCAACAACCTTTGTGGGACCATCTTTTTCTAAAGCGACTTCTACAGAACAGACTCTACACGCTCCATAAGGCGCTAAATTTGGATCATCACATAGTGTAGGTACTTTTTTTTCTCCAAGATAACTTTTTTACAAATTTTAATATAGAGGTATGGTTTGCACCTATTTCATAAGGTTTTCCATCTATATATGCAATTTTTCTTTTTTCAGAGCTCATTAATTATCTTTAAGTATATCATTTTTCATTTCATCACCAAAATATTTTAAGATGTTCATTATAGGCGTTGGGATAGCACCACAAAGTGCGCATAAACAACCTTTTTTCATTGTGATTAAGAGTTCATTTAGTAATTTTAATGGAATTTTTGATGTTCCTTTTTTCAATTGATCAAACATTTCCTTCCCTCTATAAGATCCGAGTCTACCTGGAAAACATTTGCCACAAGACTCTTCAGCTGAAAATTCAAATAAATGATGAATATACTCCGCCATGCTAAAATTTTTCGGTATACTAACAACACTAGCATGCCCTAACATAAAGCCTGCAGCTGTAAATTCTTGAAAATCTAAATTTAATTTTTCAATTTCTTTTACTGGAACAACTCCTCCCAAAGGTCCACCGATTTGAAATGCTTTTACTTCTTCTTTTAATCCTCCACCAAATTCTTCAAATATTTTTTTCATTGGAGTTCCCATATCTATCTCATATACGCCTGGTTTATTAAAAAAACTATCTAGACATACAAGTTTAGTGCCTGCAGATTTTTTATTTCCTATTGATGAAAATTTTTCAGCACCATTTAATAATATTCCAGTTACTGCTGCTAAAGTTTCCACATTATTTACTACTGTTGGTTTTTTATATAACCCTTCTGTTACAGGAAAAGGTGGCCTGACATCTACTTCTG
>CACDOD010000032.1 GCA_902554335.1 uncultured Pelagibacteraceae bacterium | reverse complement strand
ATTTCATGAATGGAAATGCCTTTTGGTGTATTTTCAACAAATGACCAGAAATTAGGATGTGATCCTCGATTAAAAGGCAAATAAGATATATGAAGATTTATTATAGGTCTTTTTAAACAGTCAAGAACACTTTTTTTTATAATTTTTTTATATCCAAAACTTACTATTAAATCAAAATTTTTAGAATTTTTTTTTGTTAGTAATTTATTACTATGCTCGGTAACCTTAAATTTTTTCTTTCTCAAAAATGAAATTAGGTTTGTCTTATTTTTAGAATATCCTAGAAAACAAATTTTTTTCATTTCATTTTTTAATACTAATAAAATTATAATTCCAAATAAAATTTTTTTCAGTGCATAAATCAAGCCAATTGAGCTATTAGTACTGGTTAGCTACATGCGTTACCGCACTTCCACACCCAGCCTATCAACGTGGTGGTCTACCACGGCTCTATGGGAAGAACTAGTTTTGAGGTGAGTTTCCCGCTTAGATGCTTTCAGCAGTTATCTCGTCCGTACTTAGCTACCCGGCACTGCAGCTGGCGCTACAACCGGTCCACCAGTGGTACGTCCATCCCGGTCCTCTCGTACTAGGGACAGCTCCTCTCAATTCTTCTACACGCATAGCAGATAGGGACCGAACTGTCTCACGACGTTCTGAACCCAGCTCACGTACCACTTTAATTGGCGAACAGCCAAACCCTTGGGACCTGCTCCAGCCCCAGGATGTGATGAGCCGACATCGAGGTGCCAAACACTGCCGTCGATATGAGCTCTTGGGCAGTATCAGCCTGTTATCCCCGGCGTACCTTTTATCCGTTGAGCGATGGCCCTTCCACTCAGAACCACCGGATCACTATGACCGTCTTTCGACTCTGCTCGACTTGTCAGTCTCACAGTCAGGCAAGCTTATGCCATTGCACTCTACGAACGATTTCTGACCGTTCTGAGCTTACCTTCGCACGCCTCCGTTACTATTTGGGAGGCGACCGCCCCAGTCAAACTACCCACCATACAATGTCTTGATGCCGGATAACGGCTATCAGTTAGATATCAAGAAAAACAAAAGAGGTATTTCACTGACGACTCCACAAAAGCTGACGCCTTCGCTTCAATGTCTCCCTCCTATGCTAAATATGTTTTTCCTAATACCAATGTAAAGTTGCAGTAAAGGTGCACGGGGTCTTTCCGTCTAACTACGCGAACTCCGCATCTTCACGGAGAATTCAATTTCACTGAGTTGATGTTGGAGACAGCGGAGAAATCGTTACGCCATTCATGCAGGTCGGAACTTACCCGACAAGGAATTTCGCTACCTTAGGACCGTTATAGTTACGGCCGCCGTTTACTGGGGCTTCAGAAATGAGCTTGCACCCATCGCATTAACCTTCCAGCACCGGGCAGGCGTCAGACCCTATACATCCACTTACGTGTTAGCAGAGCCCTGTGTTTTTGATAAACAGTCGCTTCTCCCTGGCTTGTGCCACCTATTATTGGTTGCCCAACAAAAGGTCTTCTTTATCCCGAAGTTACAGAAGTATTTTGCCGAGTTCCTTCAACATCATTCTCTCAAGCGCCTAAATATACTCTATTAATCCACCTGTGTCGGTTTAGGGTACGGTCTAATGATGGAGCTATTTCCTGGGACTTTTTCGCGGCAAGTTCAATCCATTAAGAACTTACAACTTACAAAATCCGTCACTTCCATCTGGTTAAGGAATATTAACCTTATTTCCATCGACTACGGCTTTCGCCCTCGTCTTAGGGGCCGACTAACTCTGCGCGGATTAACCTTGCGCAGAAACCCTTGGATTTTCGGCGATAGAGTTTTTCACTCTATTAATCGTTACTCATGTCAGCATTCGCACTTCTGATACCTCCAGAGTCTCTCACGAGTACTCCTTTACAGGCTTACAGAACGTTCCGCTACCGCTTATAAAATTCGAAAATTTTATAAACCCACAGATTCGGTATGTGATTTTAGCCCCGTTACATCTTCGGCGCAGAAACTCTATTAGACCGGTGAGCTGTTACGCTATCTTTAAAGGATGGCTGCTTCTAAGCCAACCTCCCGGCTGTTAAGGAATTTCCACATCCTTTCACACTTAATCACAATTTTGGGACCTTATCTGGTGGTCTGGGCTCTTTCCCTCTCGACCATGGACCTTAGCACCCACAGTCTGTCTGATGAAGAACTACATTTAGCATTCGGAGTTTTATTAGGTTTGGTAAGAATCTCTTCCCCCTAGCCCATTTAGTGCTCTACCTCTAAATGTATATTTATCCATCGCACTACCTAAATAGTTTTCGCGGAAAACCAGCTATCTACGAATTTGGTTGGCCTTTCACCCCTTACCACAAGTCATCCAAAGACTTTTCAACGTCAACTGGTTCGGTCCTCCGGCAAGTATTACCTTGCGTTCAACCTGCTCATGGTAAGCTCATTCGTTTTCGGGTCTAATTCATAAAACTAATCGCCCTATTAAGACTCGCTTTCGCTGCGCCTACACCTAAACGGCTTAAGCTTGCTTTATAAATTAAGTCACTGACCCATTATACAAAAGGTACGCCGTCACTCTAAAAAGAGCTTCGACTGATTGTAGGCATGCAGTTTCAGGTTCTATTTCACTCCCCTAATAGGGGTTCTTTTCACCTTTCCCTTGCGGTACTAGTTCACTATCGGTCACTGAAGAGTATTTAGGCTTAGAGGGTGGTCCCCCTATATTCGAGCAGGATTTCACGTGTCCCGCTTTACTCGAGAAATTAATTAAACATTACCTTTACGGGACTATCACCCTCTGTGGTTAGCATTTCCAAACTATTCAAGTTTTTTTAATTAATTTACTGGCCTATTCCGCTTTCGCTCGCCACTACTAACGGAATCTCAATTGATTTCTTTTCCTCCGGTTACTTAGATGTTTCAGTTCTCCGGGTTATCTCTTTAAACCTATTTATTCAGTTTAAAGTAACACATAAAGTGTTGGGTTTCCCCATTCGGAAATATACGGATCAAAGCCTGCATACAGCTCCCCGCATCTTATCGCAGTATACCACGTCCTTCTTCGTCTTTCAGTGCCAAGGCATCCGCCACACGCCCTTAAACGCTTGATTTATGCACAGAAAAAAATTCTGTGTTGAATCAAATTTTTTAAATAATGTTCATCTATTCGAACATTAATGATTGTTCATCTATTCGAACAATCGGATATAGATATTGATATTAATATAAATTTATTCACAAATTAAATAACTAAATGTTACTGGTGGAGGATAGCGGGATCGAACCGCTGACCTCCTGAATGCAAATCAGGCGCTCTCCCAGCTGAGCTAATCCCCCATAATAAAATATGGTGGGCCGAGAAAGACTCGAACTTTCGACCCCACCCTTATCAAGGGTGTGCTCTAACCAACTGAGCTACCGGCCCGTTACAGTTAAAGTAACATTAACTTTAAGAAGAGAAATGAGGACGGTCAACATTAACCTGTTAATTATTTAGATTAAGAAATAATCCTTAATCATCCTTAGAAAGGAGGTAATCCAGCCGCAGGTTCCCCTACGGCTACCTTGTTACGACTTCACCCCAGTCGCTGACTATACCGTGGTCAAAGGTTTTAAACTTTGCCTTAAGGTAGAACCAACTCCCATGGTGTGACGGGCGGTGTGTACAAGACCCGGGAACGTATTCACCGCGGCGCGCTGATCCGCGATTACTAGTAATTCCAGCTTCATGTACTCGAGTTGCAGAGTACAATCCGAACTGAGGCATTTTTTTAGGATTTGCTTGATGTCGCCATCTTGCTTCCTATTGTAAATGCCATTGTAGCACGTGTGTAGCCCAACACGTAAGGGCCATGAGGACTTGACGTCATCCCCACCTTCCTCCAGCTTATCACTGGCAGTTCTTTCAGAGTGCCCAACTAAATGATGGCAACTAAAAGTGAGGGTTGCGCTCGTTGCGGGACTTAACCCAACATCTCACGACACGAGCTGACGACAGCCATGCAGCACCTGTGTTTTGTCCGGCCGAACCGAAGACTTTAATCTCTTAAAGTCGCGACAAACATGTCAAGTGTTGGTAAGGTTCTGCGCGTATCTTCGAATTAAACCACATGCTCCACTACTTGTGCGGGTCCCCGTCAATTCATTTGAGTTTTAACCTTGCGGTCGTACTCCCCAGGCGGTGTGTTTAACGCTTTCGCTGCGATACTGAAAAAAAATTTCCAACATCTAACACACATCGTTTACGGCATGGACTACGAGGGTATCTAATCCTCTTCGCTACCCATGCTTTCGTTCCTCAGTGTCAGTAATGATCCAGAAAGCTGCCTTCGCAATCGGTATTCTTTCTAATATCTACGAATTTCACCTCTACACTAGAAATTCTGCTTTCCTCTATCATACTCTAGCTAAAAAGTTTTGATGGCAGTTCCAGAGTTAAGCTCTGGGATTTCACCACCAACTTTTTTAACCACCTACGAACTCTTTAAGCCCAGTAATTCCGAACTACGCTAGGTCCCTTCGTATTACCGCGGCTGCTGGCACGAAGTTAGCCGGACCTTCTTATTCGGGTACAGTCATTTTCTTCCCCGACGAAAGAGCTTTACAACCCAAAGGCCTTCTTCACTCACGCGGCATCGCTGCATCAGAGTTTCCTCCATTGTGCAAGATTCCCTACTGCTGCCTCCCGTAGGAGTTTGGGCCGTGTCTCAGTCCCAATGTGGCTGATCATCCTCTCAAATCAGCTATTGATCAAAGTCTTGGTAGGCTTTTACCCCACCAACTAACTAATCAAGTGCAGGCTCATCCATTGGCGCATAAAGCTTTCTCCGTAAAGACTTATGAGGTATTAGCACAAGTTTCCTCGTGTTATTCCTCACCAAAGGGAAGATACCCACATGTTACTCACCCGTCTGCCACTAGGTATTGCTACCCCGTTCGACTTGCATGTATTAGGCGTGCCGCCAGCGTACGTTCTGAGCCATGATCAAACTCTTAAGTTTAAAAACGGCGCACACTAGCTTCCATATAAATCTAAGAATAAATTTATATGTGATTGAAGTGTGTACGACAAATTTTGGTAACCTTAACCGTCCACACTTCTCTTCTTAAATTTTTACAAATAAAATAGCTAATCGTGCTAAAAAGCCCGATAAATATAACTTTTTTTAAGTTAAGTGGATCGCTTATATGCGAAAAAATTTATAAATCAAGCTATTAGATATAAAAAAATATGTTAAAAAAGCCATTAAATTCAAGGTTTTTTTGATGGTAAACAAATTTTTAAAAAACTATTTATTTGAAAAATTTAAAGAGTTTGGATCCTTTTTAATTTTAATATTTTTAGTTTCATTAAGTATAATTGTTATTAGCTATCATGAAAATTTTAAAAAAAATCAAATTAATAGCTTGGAAAGCATTTTAGATAATACTTACTTTCAAAAAACATTATTATCTTTCTCAAAAACACTCAATCCTAGGTTTGAAAAAATTGTTTATTCAATCAAATCTGGAGAATCATTTGAAGCTATTCTTAATAAACTAGAAATTCAAAAAACAGAAAAAAAGGCAATTT
>CACDOD010000031.1 GCA_902554335.1 uncultured Pelagibacteraceae bacterium | reverse complement strand
TATAAAATTAAATGATTGTATAGAATCAAATTCAGTTGGTTCACATGAGGTTTTTAATTATTGTTTAAAATATAATATTAAACTAATTTATTCTGCAACTTCAGCAAACTTAGGTAATAAAGGTGAAGATAAAAATCTGTCGCCTTATGCTTTTACTAAAGCAAAAAATTTAGAGTTATTAGAAAATTTGAAAAAATGGTTTAATTTAAGATATGAGATAGTCTATTTTTATAATTTATATGGACCAAACCAAATACGTGAAGGTGACATGTCAACAGTAATTGGCATATTCGAAAAATGTATTGAGACTGATAAGCCTTTAACTGTTGTAAAACCAGGAACACAATCGAGAAGATTTACTCATGTAGATGATGCTGTTGACGTATGCTATAACGCATGGAAATTAGACAAATGTAGACATTATAGTATTTCCCACCAAAAAACTTACAAAATTATACAAGTAGCAAAATTATTCTCTAATAACATTATTTATCTACCAAGCAGAGCTGGAGAAAGGTACGCATCCGCTTTAACAAAAATGAATTTATCAAACAAAGTATACAGAAGATTTGGAAAAATTGATCTTAAAAACTATATCAAAGATTTTTTAAAAAATATTTAATATGAAAAAAGGTCTAGTTAGTATTATTATTCCTTATTATAAAAAAAAAAATTTTTTTAAAAAAACTTTCACATCTGCTGTTAATCAAAGCTATAAAAATATAGAAATAATTATCATATATGATGATACTTCAAAAAGTGAGTTAAAATTTATAAAAAAAATAGTCCAAAATAAAAAAAATACGAAAGTTTTAGTTAATTCAAGAAATATTGGAGCAGGGCTTTCAAGAAATAGAGGTATTAAAAAAAGCAAAGGTGAATATTTAGCATTCCTTGATGCAGATGATTTATGGAAAAAAAATAAATTACAAAAACAAATTAGATTTATGAATTTAAATAAAATAGACGCATCTTTCACTGGATATCAAATTATGGATGAAAAAAATAATATATTTGGATCAAGAATTTCAAAAAAAAAGATTAGTTACAATAATTTGATTTATTCCTGTGATATTGGTCTCTCAACAGTGGTAATTAGAAAACAAAAATTAATAAATTTAAATTGTTATTTTCCATCTTTAAAAACAAAGGAAGATTATCTTCTATGGCTTAAGCTATCAAAGAAAGGATTAATTTTTTATGGAATTTCAAATGCCCTATCATATTGGAAAAAAACTACTAATTCTCTATCATCAAATGTACTTCAAAAAATGAGTGACGGTTTCAAAGTTTATTTTATTTACTTAAATTTTGGTTTTTTTAAATCATTATTTCATTTATTCATATTATCCATTAACTATTTGAGAAAAAATTAAAAAAATTATAGCTTTTTGTAATAGATTGAATATTAAATTTTAAATTAAAAATGAACTTTAAAAATAAAAAAATCTTTGTTGCTGGACATAAAGGACTTGTAGGAAGTGCAATAGTAAGAGCTTTACAAAAAAGAAATTTTAAAAAAATTTTAACAATAGAGAAATCAAAATTGGACTTAAAAAATCATTCCAGGGTTCAAAAGTTTTTTAAAAAAAATAGGCCAGACTATGTAATTATTGCAGCCGCCAAAGTAGGAGGAATTTTATCAAATAATAAATATAAGGCTGATTTCATTTATGAAAATTTATCAATACAAAACAATTTGATTCACTTGGCTTACTTATACAAAGTAAAAAAATTGATATTTCTAGGTTCTAGTTGTGTTTACCCAAAATTGTGTAAACAGCCAATTAAAGAAAAATTTTTATTAAGCGGTAAATTGGAAGAAACAAATGATGCTTACGCCATAGCCAAAATTGCTGGAATTAAAATGTGTGAAAGTTACAATATTCAGTATAATACAAATTTTATATCTTTAATGCCTACAAATACTTTTGGACCTAATGACAAATATAATACTTTCAATTCTCATTTTTTGCCAGCACTGATAAAAAAAGTTCATAAAATTAGAAATCATAATAAACCAAAGTTATTAATTTGGGGAAATGGAAAAGCAAAAAGGGAATTAATATATGTTGACGATATTGCAGATGCATGCATATATTTTCTTAACAAAAGAACTAAACACTCTTTGATAAATATAGGAACTGGTAAAGATTTCACCATAAATTATTATGCTAAATTATTAACTAAAATAGTTTGCCCAGATAAAAAAGTTGACTTTATTTATGATAACAGCAAACCTAATGGTACTCCTAGAAAAGTTCTAAATGTTGGATTAGCTAAAAGTTATGGCTGGAAGTCTAAACACAACTTAACTAATGCATTAAAATTTACCTATAAAGATTTTATAAAAAATAAGATTAAATAAGCAAAATTTAACTAAAATTAATAATTTTATTTCGTTTACAAAATTTCCTTTTTTTGTATAAAGGTCTCGCCTGGTGATTTTTGCGAAAGGGTAATACCCGATCCCATTCCGAACTCGGAAGTCAAGCCTTTCTGCGCCGATGGTACTTTGTCTTAAGACATGGAAGAGTAGGACATTGCCAGGCTTCAAAATTTATTATGAAAATAGCAAGTTCTTTAAAGTCATTGAAAAAAAGAGATCTTAATTCAAAATTGGTTAAGAGAAGAGGGAGAGTTTACATAATAAACAAAAAAAATCCTAAGTTTAAAGCAAGACAAAAGTAATTTTATGGAAAACGATAGCCATAAAAAGACTTGGGATAATTTCACAAAGTTTGTTTTATGGGGAACAATTGCTATAATTTTAATTTTAATTTTAATGGCAATTTTTCTTTTATAAATGAAAATTGGTTCAATTACAGAAAATCGAGATAAAGAACAAAGAGTAGCAATTACTCCAGAAATTGTAAAAAAATATATTTCTTTAGGTTTAGAAGTTTGTTTGAGCAAAGATTATGCGTCACATCTAGGTATTAACTCAAAATTATATGAAATAGAAGGTGCAACTATTTTAAATAGTGACGATGAAGTTATTTCTACATCAAATGCAATTTTACAAATGAATATTCCAAATGATACAAATTTAAATAAACTTAAAAAAGATCAAATTCTTATTGGTGTATTAAATCCATATACTAATACAGAAAAATTAAAAAATATAATATCAAAAAATATTAATTGTTTTTCTCTAGAGCTTTTACCAAGAATTACTAGGGCACAATCAATGGATATATTATCTTCTCAAGCAAATCTAGCTGGTTATAAAGCTGTAGTTGACTCTTTTGCATTTTTTCAAAAAGCAATACCTATGATGATGACGGCGGCAGGCACTATTTCTGCTGCTAAAGTTTTAGTAGTTGGTGCTGGTGTTGCGGGATTGCAAGCTATAGCAACAGCTAAAAGAATGGGGGCAATTGTGCATGCAACGGATGTGAGATCAGCTTCTAAAGAGCAAGTCGAAAGTTTGGGAGGAAAATTTTTAATGGTAGAGGGTTCAGAAAATTTGGAAACCGAAGGAGGTTATGCTAAAGAAACTTCAGAAGATTTCCAAAAAAAACAGGAAGACCTTTTAAAAGAAACTCTAAAAAAAATTGATATTGTTATATGTACGGCTCTTATCCCAGGAAAAAAAGCTCCAATTATAATAAAAAAAGAAATGATTGAAGTTATGCAAAATGGATCTGTAATTTACGATTTAGCAGCGTCGCAAGGTGGAAATTCTGAATTAACCATAGCAGATGAGATAAAAGAATATAATGGTGTAAAAATTATGGGTGATAGAAATATTTTAAACAAACTTCCTATTTCAGCCTCTAATTTATATGCAAAGAATATGTTTAATTTTATTAATAACATGTTTAATAAAGAAAAAAAAACTTTTGAAATAAATTCAGAAGATGAAATAATAAATAAAACTAAAGTAAAATAATGGAAATAGATCCTTTTATATTCAGATTAAGCATCTTCATTTTGTCAATATTTGTTGGGTATTACGTTGTATGGAGTGTTACTCCATCTTTGCACACTCCATTGATGTCAGTGACTAATGCTATTTCATCAGTAATAATTGTTGGGGCAATTATAGCTGCTTTAGCTGAGGTATCTGAAAGTATATTTGAAACCTCTAATATTTTTGGTTTTTTGGCAATAATTCTAGCTGCTGTAAATATCTTTGGAGGATTTCTTGTCACCCAAAGGATGTTACAAATGTATAAAAAGAAGAAAAAATAAATATGTCAGCTAACCTATCAGCTTTTTTTTATTTAATTTCAGGAATATTATTTATATTAGCATTAAGGGGCCTCTCTTCTCCTGAAACATCTCGACAAGGAAATTATTTTGGTATTGCGGGTATGGCGATATCAATCATTGTAACATTCTTGACTGTGGGTAACTTTGGATCTGGTTTTATATATGTATTATTTTTCCTATTAATCGGAGGATCAATAGGAGCATTTATTGCTTTTAGAATTCCAATGACTGCAATGCCTGAACTTGTTGCTGGTTTTCATAGTCTTGTAGGTCTTGCTGCAGTTTTTGTAGCAATAGCTGCTTTTTTAAAACCTGAGGCCTTTAATTTAGGTTTTACTGGAAATATAAAACTTGCAAGCTTAATTGAAATGTCCCTAGGAGCTTCAATAGGTGCAATTACTTTCTCTGGTTCGATAATAGCTTTCTTAAAACTTAGAGGAATTATGTCGGGTGCACCAATTACATTTACTGGTCAACATTTTATTAATTTATTTCTAGGTTTATCAATTATATTTTTAATTTATTATTTATGTACTAGTCAGTCATCAAATATTTTCTGGACTATCGTAGCAATATCTTTTTTAGTAGGTGTATTACTAATAATTCCAATAGGTGGGGCTGACATGCCTGTTGTAATTTCAATGCTAAATTCGTATTCAGGTTGGGCAGCTGCAGGTATAGGATTTACACTAGAAAATACTGCTCTAATAATCACAGGTGCTTTAGTTGGATCATCAGGTGCCATACTTTCGTATATTATGTGTAAGGGAATGAATAGGTCATTCTTTAATGTGATACTAGGAGGATGGGGAGCAACCGATCAAAGCTCAACAACACAAAATAAAGAACAAAAGCCAGTAAAAAATGGAAATGCAGATGATGCTGCTTTTTTAATGAAAAATGCGTCGTCTGTTATAATTGTTCCTGGATATGGAATGGCTGTAGCACAAGCTCAGCATGCTCTAAGAGAAATGGTAGATGCTTTGAAAAAGAATGGTGTAAAAGTTTCTTATGCAATCCACCCCGTTGCTGGGAGGATGCCAGGGCATATGAATGTATTGCTAGCAGAGGCAAACGTGCCATATGATGAAGTATTTGAGTTAGAGGAAATAAATAACGATTTTGCAAACTGTGATGTTGCGTATGTGATTGGAGCAAATGATGTTACAAATCCTGTAGCAAAATCAGATCCACAAAGTCCAATTTATGGAATGCCCGTGCTAGATGTAGAAAAGAGTAAATCTGTTCTATTTGTAAAAAGAAGTCTATCCCCAGGATACGCAGGAATTGATAACGACTTATTTTACAGAGATAATACTTTAATGTTATTTGCTGATGCTAAAAAAATGACCGAAGAGATTGTTAAGAGCTTGTAAATTGACGAAAATTTTTTGTGATATAGCAGACATAAATTTAATAAAAAAGTTTAATAAGAAGAAAATTGTAAAAGGTTTTACTACAAATCCCTCTTTAATGCGTAAAGCTGGAGCAAAAGATTATTCAAATTACTCTAAAGAAATTCTTAAAATAACCAAAAAACCTGTATCACTCGAGGTTTTTGCAGATGATATTAAAAATAT
>CACDOD010000030.1 GCA_902554335.1 uncultured Pelagibacteraceae bacterium | reverse complement strand
ATAAAGAGGACCTCTTATCCCAACATGCATTGACGCATCATCTAAAAATAATCTTTCCTCTCTTGCTCTTCTGAATGGGGTTCCATGAGTATAAGGCGCTCCAAAATAAGTATCCCAAGTATCTAAATGTGCATCGAAATGAACTAACGCTACAGGCCCTTTATTAATTTTATTAATTGCTCTTAAAAGTGGAAATGCAATTGTGTGATCTCCACCCATACTAATTATTCCTCCAGTTTTTTGTAAAAGATCATAAGCGCCATCCTCAATTTGTTTTATTGCTTCATCAATATTGAATGGATTACATGAGATATCTCCGGCATCTGCAACTTGCTGAACTTTAAATGGTTCAACATCATAATTTGGATGGTAGTTTGTTCTTAAGTGTCTTGATGCTTGTCTAATACTTTGAGGACCGAATCTAGCTCCAGGCCTGTAACTTGTCCCAGCATCAAATGGTATACCTACAATTGCTACATCACAACTTTCAACGTCTCTTAGTTCCGGTAATCTTGCAAAAGTTGATGGACCTGCGAATCTTGGAACTTTAGTTCCACTCACTGGTTGGATTGGATTTATATTTTTTTCTTTTTTCATTTATAAAAATGTAAGTTAATATAATCTTATACAATTCGTCTATAAATATTTAATGAGAATACTATTAATTTTAATTTCAATTGCCTTTATTACAGCTGTTAAAGCTGATGAAATATATAATTTAATTAAAATACCTAATTTGGATATATATAAAATCGACACAAAAAATAAAATTAGATATTTAAATACAAGTAATGATTTTAGAATTGGTTTAGAAAAAAATATAACTTGCGCCAGAACTGACTCGAATAACCTTAGTAATAAATTTTTGATAATTGAAAAAAACTTAAATAGTTATAGCCCTAGTTTTTTAAAAAAAAACAATATTAGATATTTAGTAATGTGTGAAAATTTATTTATTTCTAATATAAACACTGGTGGAATACCTGATACTAAGAAAAGAACACTTATTATTGATATTAATTTTAATCCAAAATATTTTCAAAGAATGATACATCATGAAATTTTTCATATGATACAAAAGAGTAATTCTAAATATTTTGACGAGGAAAAATGGGTTTCGTTAAATACAGAAGACTTTGAATATGCGAGATGTTCTACTTGTTCAGATCGTTTAAATCTAGATCTTTATAAAAATACAGAAGGTTTTTTGACAGAGTACTCTAAATCAATTCCATCTGAGGATATGGCTGAAGTATTTTCATTTTTAATGACGGATAAAGCCAAGGTTGAGGATAAATCGGACAATGATATAATTTTAAAAAATAAGATAAATTTTATTAAATCTAGCTTATCAAAAATAGATAGTTCATTTAAATTTTAATGATTAACAAAGTTAAGGCCTCACTTTCTGAAAAAATGTTATTTATTTTTCTTATTTTGCTATTTCTGATCACTTTTGGTTCATATTTTTTATTGAAAGATAAATGTTTATTTGTAAAAAAAATTAATTTGAATGAGGTCAATTTTACAAATAAAGAAAATATTGTTCTTATGAATGTAGAATGTGGAAATGTTATAATAGAGTTAGATCCTACTATCTCTCCAAATTCAGTGGAACGGTTTAAATCATTAATAAAAAATGGATCATATGATGGCTCAACATTTTATAGAGTTATTAAAGATACTTTGATTCAAGCAGGTGATTTAGAGTACGGTAATATTGATGATATTAACTATACAAAAATAGGAACAGGTAAATCAGGTCTGGGATTATTAAAATCTGAACTTAGCGATGAATATGAATTTAAAAAAGGCAGCGTGGCGTTAGCAAGAAAAGATACTTTTGATACAGAAGACAGTGAATTTTTTATTACTTTGAAAGATATTCCAATTTATCAAGGAGAATACACACCGTTAGGTAAAGTTATTTATGGATTAGATGCTTTAGAAAAGATTAAATCAGGCAATAAGTCAGCATATGTTTTAAGGCCTGACTATATAAATTATTTTAGACTATTAGACTAATTTACTAATGGTTTTCCAGTAGCTAAGGTATGTTTAATACGTTCTTGGGTTTTTTTATTTTCAATTAATCTCATAAAGGCATCTAATTCTAATTTAAAAAATTCATCCTCTGATATTGTTTTATCTAAAGTCGTCTCTCCGCCACTCAAAACATTTGCTAGCTCCATTCCAACAACCATACCATGATCTAATATAACTTTTTCGTTATATAATTTTTCTAATACTTTAACCATTTTTTCCTTCAAAGGTTTTCCTGAAAGTTTAAACTTACATTCAGCTGGAGGTGTAAAATTTTTATTTTCATCTATCAATTTTTTTGATGCTGAAAATAAACTATTTCTGTTCATAATTTTTTTATCTTCAGGCTTTAAATATTTTAAAGGTTCTGCTTCAACTGGTGAAGTTGCGGTCTTAGCATAACCAATAATATCGAATACCTTTAAAGGGGCATAATCTGGATCTTTCTTTGCCTCATCTGTTTGTGACCAACGCCACAACATTTCTTTACAACCCCCTCCTGCAGGAATTAAACCTACGATGGTTTCAACTAAACCAATTACTATATTTGTATGTGATGCAACAAAATTACTTTGAACCAATACCTCAAAACCCCCACCCAAAGTTAAACCTGATGGTGCTGAGACAACAGGGTGTTTTGAATATTTTAGTTCTTTACAGGTATCTTGAAAATATTTGATAAATTTTTCTACAGATTTTAGATCGTTTTTATCTACAAAATTCATTGTATAAGTTAAATTTACACCCGCAGAAAATTGCATACTTTCATTCATAATTATTAAAGGTTTATCTGTTGCTGCTTTTAAAGCATCCATCGAATCATAATCAAGAGCATTAGCTTTAGTTGTAAATTCAACTATATTAAAATCTTTAAACCTGTGTGTTATAGCTGATTTATTTTTTTCTAATTTCAAAGCCTGAGGTCGAATTTTACCAAGTGTTTCAATATTTGTATAAAGCTGTCTTTCACCATAAAAATTTTCATTTTTAGATTTTGATAAATCTTCAAGAAATTTATTGCCTTTAAATTCATCTACTCTCTCAAAAAAATTTTTTACACCTATTTCTTTCAACATTTCAAACGGACCCATTGCCCAATTGAAACCAAGTCTCATTGCTTCATCTATATCATTAAATTTATCTGTTATTCCTGGTACCAATGAAGATGCATATTTTATAATTTTAGAGATCACTGACCATGCATAATCTCCATACTTGTCTTTTCGATTAATCAAGTTATTGATGTCAGTAATTTCGATTTTAAGGTCAATTTTTTTTGATGGAGCGTACTTGCCAGAGTCTAAATTTATTGCCTCTAAAATCTTTTGATTATTTTCTTTATTCATTCGATAAAATCCACCTTTACCTTTTCTTCCTGTATAGCCATTCTCAATCAATTGATTTATTAGTGGAATATTTTTTGCAACTGGTTGGAATGGGTCTTTTTCAGGAAGTTCTTTAATAAAACTTTTTAAAACATCTGCCATTAGATCAATTCCAATCAAATCATAGAGACCAAAAACTCCAGTTTTTGGAACACCCATGGGTCTTCCAAATACTGCATCTGCCTCTTCTACAGACAATTTCATTTTAAATGCCTCAGTCATCGCAACTTGCATAGCGTATACGCCAATTCTATTTCCTAAAAATCCTGGTGTATCATTACAAACTATAGCTCCTTTACCAAGCTCTTCTTCACAAAAATTTTTAAGTGAATTTATTTTATTAAGATCATTATTTTCATTTTTTACAATTTCTAATAAACCCATATATCTTACTGGGTTGAAAAAATGTGTAATACAAAAATCTTTTTTTTCTTTATCTGTCAATTTTTCAGATAAAACTTTTATTGGAATAGAGGAGGTATTTGAAGAAACTATCGCGCCATCTTTTCTATTTTTAAAAATTTTTTCGTAAATATTATGTTTAATATCTATTCTTTCAACAACTGCCTCTACTATCCAATCAGCTTCTTTAACAACATCAAAATTATCATTAATATTTCCAACTTTAATATTTTCTATTTTTGATTTATCTATTAAAAGTGGCGGTCTTGACTTATAAATTCTATCTCTAGCTTTTTCACTGATCTCAGTTTTAAGATCTAGAAGAGTAACTGGTACATTCGCATTACATAAGTGAGCCGCTATACCACTTCCCATTGTTCCTGATCCAATGATGACTACTTTTTTTATATCCATTTTATGATTGTATATATCAATAGACTATTTAGGTAAATTATCTATTTATTCCTCTTAATCTCTCTGATCTTCTTCTAAGTAACTCAGCACTTACCAAGATTAAAACAGACAAAACAATTAAGCATGTTGCAACTGCTAATATAGTTGGACTTAACTGTTCTCTTAAACCTGTCCACATTTGAATAGGAATAGTTGTATTATCTAATCCAGCTAAAAATAGGACAACTACTACTTCATCGAAAGATGTAACAAAAGCAAATAATCCCCCAGAGATAACTCCTGGCAAAATTAATGGAAGAGTAATTTTCATAAAAGTGTTAACTGGATTGCTGCCCAAACTAGCTGCAGCTCTTGTTACACTATGGTCAAATCCAGATAGTGTTGCTGTAACTGTTATTACTACAAACGGTGTGCCTAAAATAATATGAGCAATTACAATTCCAAGATGTGTTGCTGCCAATCCAACTTTTGCTATAAAGAAAAAAATTGCTACACCTGAAATAATTAACGGAACTATCATTGGTGATATTAACGTAGCCATGATTAAACCTTTGTAAGGCATATGCCTACTACTTAAACCTAATGCAGCAACAGTTCCTAAAATTACTGATCCAAGAGTTGCAAAAATTGCAATTATAAAACTATTTTTTGCTGCAAGACCCCATGGATTTTTTGTCCCGTAAATCATATCCTCATACCATCTTAATGAAAAAGCATCTGGATCCAGTCTTTTCATGCCTTCTGAGAATACTAAAAATTCTTCAGCATTGAATGACAACGGAAAAATTACAAATAAAGGTGCAATTAAAAAGAAAAATACAAAAGTACAAATTCCTAAATAGAAGTAATGCCAAACTCTATATCGTGTCTCTGTATACTTTGGTAATGCCATACTTATCCTAATTTTATATTGTCAACTCCAACTAATTTATTATAAATCCAATAAACAACTAAAACTCCGGTTAGTAACATTAATCCCATCGCTGATGCAAAGCTCCAGTCTAATGTTGTTTTCATATGATATGCTATTTGGTTACTAATCAAAGTTCCTGAAGCACCTCCAACTAATGCTGGTGTAATGTAATATCCAATTGCTAAAATAAAAACTAATAAACATCCAGCACCTATGCCCGGTATTGTAAGTGGAAAGTAAACTTTCCAAAATGCTACAAACGGTGTTCCTCCTAAAGATTTTCCTGCTCTCATCAGGCTAGGAGATATTGTTTTCATAACACTATAAAGAGGTAACACCATGAAAGGTAATAAAATCTGGGTCATTGCAACATATGTGCCTACTTTGTTATACATCATCTCAGGCCTATTATCGTCTGATACCAAACCAATCATGACAAAAAAGTCATTCACAATTCCCTGTTGTTGTAGCAAGATCATCCAACTGGCGGTTCTTACAAGTAATGAAGTCCAAAAAGGAAGAAGCACACAAATCATTAATAAGTTACTATATTTCATCGGTAGTGTTGCCAATAAATGTGCGATTGGATAACCCATTAAAAAACAAAATACAGTTACAAAAAATGCAATTTCTAAAGTTCTCAGCCACAAAATTCTATGAATACGTCTATCTTCTTCTACTT
>CACDOD010000029.1 GCA_902554335.1 uncultured Pelagibacteraceae bacterium | reverse complement strand
TTTAAAATTGTAAATGCTGTTCCATAATTTTCAAAAAATGCAAATAAAGAGTAAGCGTAAATGTATGGTGGTACAGCAAACGAGAGAATTAAGGCCCATTTAAAAAAATTGGATCCTGGAAATTCATAAAATGAAACTATATACGCAGAGCCTACTCCTAAAAAGAAAGTTAAAAATAAAACTCCGAATAAAAGAAATAAAGAATTAAAAACATATTCCAAAAAAAAAGTTTCTTTAAGAATTTCATAATAGTTAGATGTATCCTGAAAAAAACTTGAAAATATAGTTATGATTGGAATTATAACAATAATTGAAATTAAAAAAGAAGATATGAACCAAGCGTTTATTCTCATAATTTATAATCCGCCTTATAAACATGGAAAGTATTAGTGTCCACGAAAAGGGGAAGCCTAAACATGGACACTATTTAAGAAAATCAAAAATTAAATACTTTTAGGATATGCGGAACCTCCTTAGCTTTAACTTCTGAAAGTTTTCTCTTATTTATTCTTTTATCGATCTTTTTACACTCCGCAGCACATGGAGAACACGGCTTGGAAGATTTATTATAATCGATATCAGAAATAAATTTTGTTTTTTCTTTCATCTATTTCCATCCAGCAGCTGTCATTATTTCTACTGCAGCAGCTTGATTTTTTCCATAAGAAGCTAGCTTAGTTTTCATGTCTTGTTTAAAGTCTAACCCTAAGTTGTTTACTACTAATGGACTTGGTGAAACACCATTAATCATTGGAAACTCAAAAGTGTTATTTGTAAAATGTTCTTGAGCTTCAGGTGTTAATAAAAACTCCACAAGAGCAATAGCGTTTGCTTTGTTAGGAGCACCTTTTACTAAAGCCGCACAACTAACATTCATGTGTGTTCCTCTGTCATTTTGATTAGGAAAAAAAGCTTTTACTTTTCCAGCAGCCTCTTGTTGTTCTGGACCTTTTTTACCTGATAACATAAGAGCTAAATAGTATGTATTTGCTACAGCAATATCTGCTTCTCCAGCAGCAACTGCCATAATTTGTGCTCTATCATTACCTTCTGGTGTTCTTGCCATGTTAGCAACAACTCCCTCTGCCCATGCGGCTGCAGCTTTTTTACCATTGTTAGCAATTAATGAAGCTACAAGAGATTTATTGTAAATGTTGCTAGATTTTCTTATTACTAATCTACCTTTCCATGTAGGATCAGCTAGACCTTCATAAGTCATTCCAGATAATTCAGCGCCAGTAACTCTTTCAGGCGAGTAATAAATTATTCTAGCTCTTTTTGCGATTCCAACCCACTTATTTGTTCTAAAAGTTTTTGGAACAGCTGCTTTGATAGATGCAGAAGTTAATCCAGATTGAAGTGCACCTTTTGAGTCCATGGCACCACATCTTCCAGCATCTGCTGTGATATAAAGATCTGCAGATGAATCAGCGCCCTCTTCTATTATTCTTTTTTCTAAAGCACCTGATTTACCGTTAATTAAATTTACTTTAATTCCGGTTTTAGCTGTAAACTTTCCATAAAGTTCAGCATCAGCTTTATAGTGTCTTGCATTGAAAATATTTACTTCAGCTGCAATTGCAAAAGTTGATACAAACAATGAAATTATTAAAGCTAAATTTGTTATTTTTTTCATTTATCTCCGTTTCTCGGCATAAGTTGTATGAAAATGATAACTATTCGCATTGATAATGATTATCAATAGCATTAATGTAACTGCGACGTTTTGGCTTAAAAGCCTAAAATTCCCACTCTGAGATTTTACTGTAAAGGAAATTTCTAAAAGCTTGAACTCTCGCTACATTTTTAAGAGATTGGGGATATACGAAATGAGCTTCAGTTATTGGGCCTTCTGCATTTGGAAGTACTTTTACAATATTAGGTTGTTTAACAGTTAAATAATCAGGAATAGCAGCTAAACCTACCCCGCTTTGGACTGCTAATAATAATCCATAAACACTATTTACCTTCATTACTGGTTTTCTCTTTTTATTATCTTTCATTCCAAGTTTTAATGCCCAATCAGGATCATATACTGGTGAAGGAGCGCCCCTACCGAAAGAAATAAAGCTGTGTTTGTTTAAATCATTAACAGTCTTAGGATAACCATGTTTTTCAAGGTATTTTGGTGACCCATAAATATGATAATTAATATCTATCAATTTTTTTTGAATGTAATTAAGCTGTTTTGGTCTTCTCATAAAGATTCCAATATCTGCTTGTCTTGTACTTAAATCTAGCTCTTTATCATCAAATATAAGTTCAACCTCTATTTCTGGATTTAACTGCATAAATTCTTGGATTCTAGGAGTTAGCCAAGTTGTTCCAAAGCTCACAACAGTTGTAACAGTTAGTTTACCTGAAGGTTTTGTTTTTTTATCGCCTAAAGTAGTTTCTACCTCTTTAAGTTTTGAAATTACTTCATGGGCAGTTTTAAACACATATTCACCATTTTCTGTTAATGTAAGACCTCTGGCATGCCTTTCAAATAGTTTTACTTTTAAATCGTCTTCTAAAGACTGAATTTGTCTACTAATTGCAGATTGACTTAAATTTAAATTAATAGTGGCGCTGGTAAAGCTTCCAGCTTCAGCAACTGCATGAAATATTTTTAATTTATCCCAATCCATACTATTTATTTACATCGACAACTACTCTGCCAGAAATTTGCCCTTTTAAAATTTTTGGATAAATTTTTATTAATTCATCCATATTTATTACATGAACAAGTTCTTCTAAAATCTTAAAATCAATAAGTTTTTCTACTTGAGACCAAACAAATTCTCTTCTTTTCATGCTAACTTGGATTGAGTCCACCCCCCAAAGTTTTACGCCTCGTAAAATAAATGGCATTACATTTGTATTTAATTTTACACCTCCAGCATTTCCACATGCTGCAACAATACCAGAATGTTTAGTTTGTGATATTGCATGTGCAAGAATATTTCCACCAACTGTATCGACTACACCGTCCCAAATAGCTTTTCCTAGTAATTTTGGTTCTCCTTCAAAATCTAATCTATTTATAATGTTTTTTGCGCCTAATTTTTTTAACATTTCAGAACTTTCAGGTTTCCCTGTTACTGCTGTAACATTGTATCCCATTTTAGTTAAAGCCATAACTGCAACTGATCCTACTCCACCAGACGCACCTGTTACAAGAACATCATTAACTTTTTCTCCTAATAAGAGTGCTTCCCTTGCATTTATTGCTAAAGCACAAAGTAAAGCTGTAAAACCAGCAGTTCCCATAACCATAGCTTCTTTATTAGATATATTTGTAGGTTTTTTAATCAAAAATTCTTTTTTAACTTTTGCTAGCTGGGAGTAACCACCATGATAAATTTCTCCTACTCTACAGCCAGTTAAAACTACTTCGTCATCTTTTTTGAATTCATTCGAATTACTCTCTAAAACTTTACCAGAAAAATCTATACCGGGTATTCTTGGGAATTCTTTTACAAGTTTTCCACCATCATTTAGGATTAAGGCGTCTTTATAGTTAAGATCTGAATAGTCCACCTTAACAAGAACATCTCCTTGATCTATAAAATTTAAATCTAATTCTTTAATCTCTCTTGTGAATTTTTCGGACTGATTATCAATTACAATTGCTTTAAATTTATCCGCCATAAATAGATTTATAGCGAAGATTTACTTACTTATAAATCTTAAATATCTATTCTGAAAACTTAAATCCTCTTTAAATTGACCTAAATAATAATTAGTAACTGTTGTTGCGTGCTCTTTTTTAATACCTCTCATAGTCATACACTGATGAGTTGAATCAATTGACACAGCAACTCCCTTTGCATCAAGAGACTCCATTAATGTGGTAGCAATTTGCATTGTTAGTCTTTCTTGCGTTTGAAGTCGTTTAGAGAAAATTTCAACTACTCTCGCAAGTTTACTTAAGCCTACGACTCTATCTTTAGGGATATAAGCCACATGCGCAACACCAATGATTGGTGCCATGTGGTGCTCACAATGACTAAAGACAGATATATTTTTTTGAATTACCATGTCATCATATCCTTCAACATCACCAAAAGTTTTTTCCAATACTTTTTTTGGATCCTCGTTGTATCCTTTAAAATATTCTTTAAATGCTTTAATAACTCTCTTAGGAGTTTCAATAAGTCCTTCTCTACCAGGATTTTCACCCATCCAGTTTAAAATTTTTATAAATGCTTCTTCGGCTTCTTTGTCGGAAACCTTATGATTAATATCTTTAGATGTTTCTTTAACTAATTTCATAGGACGGTTTATATATAAATATCAATTTTTTTTAAATATTTAATATAACTATAAATATGCTACATAACAGCCACTATGTTTAAAAAAAGAGAAAATGTGTATGAAATAGAAGAGGGAGACTTATTGTCGCCCAAGTTTGATAATGACGGATTAATCCCTGTTATAACAACTTGCTTCAACACAAAAGAGATTTTAATGCATGGATATATGAACATTGAGGCATTAAAATTAACAATTGAAACTAAGGAAGCTCACTATTGGAGTAGATCTCGAAAAGCTTTATGGCATAAAGGCAAAACAAGTGGCTTTGTTCAAAAAGTTAAAGAAATAAGAATTGATGACGATCAAGATGCAGTATGGTTATCAGTTGACATTGGTGAAGGGTCAAGTTGTCATGTTGGATATAGATCTTGTTTCTATAGATCTATACCCTTAGGAAAAATTGATAACGCAAGACAAATTAAAATGAAATTTGAGGAAAAAGAAAAAAAATTTGATCCTGATAAAATTTATAAAGATCAACCAAATCCAACTAAAATTTAAATGAAAATACTAAGTCCTTTTGGCCCAAAATTGGGAAAAGTAAAAATACCTTCTAAAATTATATCTCAATTAAATAATGAAGTTAACAAGATTATTGAAAGTAAATCAAAAATAAAAAAAAGGGATTATTCAAAAAAAGTCGTTGGTCAAGTTTATCAGGAAATTCAGATATCAAAAAATTTTATTAATAAGTATTTAAAAAAATTTATTTCTAAGCAAGTTTCAAATTATTTAAAAAAATCTATTAATTTGAAACCAAAAAAATTTATAATTAAAAATCTTTGGGTAGTCAGACAGTTCAAAAATGAGTACAATCCAGTACACTTCCATGACGGCTATGTTTCTGCAGTAGGTTATTTAATGGTTCCTAAAAATTTAACAAAATCTAAAAAAAAAATATACACAAATGGGACAATTGATTTTATAAATGGAACAAAAACATATTTAAGCAATAGTATTCATAATCACAAACCAAAAACTGGAGATATGATTATTTTTCCAAATAATTTAATGCATACTGCATATCCTTTTAATGTAGAGGGTGAAAGAAGATCATTTTCTTTTAATTTAGATCTAGATGTTAAAACAAAAAAAATTTTAAATGGCTGATAAACAAAAAAATGTATTAGGCGAAGATCTTGAAGAATGCTCTATGAACCCACTTACAGGCTGGTATAGAGATGGCTGTTGTAACACAGACAATAATGACAACGGCGTTCATACCGTATGTGCTAAGGTAAATACGGATTTTTTAGAATGGCTTAAAGAAGCTGGTAATGATTTAATTACACCTCACCCAAACTTCGGATTTCCTGGATTAAAAGATGGAGACAGTTGGTGTGTGTGTGCCAGTTGGTATGCTAGAGCAGTTGAGGCTGGTAAAGGTTGTCCAATTTATTTAAAAAAAACTCACGAGAAAACGTTAAAATTAATTCCAATCGAAATTTTAAAAAAACACGCAATAGATTTATCTTAATCTACATATTTCCATATTTGGGACCACCCCCACCTTCGGGAGTAACCCAAGTAATATTTTGAGACGGCTCTTTAATATCACATGTTTTGCAATGAATACAATTTTGAGAATTTATTACAAATTTTGGTAAATCATTTTCATACTGAACTTCATATACTCCTGCTGGACAATATCTTTGTGCAGGCTCGTCATATTTATCTAAAGTATATTTTATTGGTAATTCAGGATCTTTTAATTTTAGATGCACTGGCTGATTATCAGTATGATTAGTTCCAGTTAAATATACAGAGCTAGTTTTGTCGAATGTTATTATATTGTCTGGTTTGGGATAATCAATTTTTGGCATTTTATCAGCTATTTTTAGTGTTTCGTGATCGGCATGTTTGTGTCTTAATGTAAATGGAAGTTTGCCTCTGAATAAAATTTGGTCGATACCTGTAAATAAAATACCAAGTATTAAACCCCAACCAAAACTTGGTTTTACATTTCTAGCCTCATGAAGTTCTTTGTAAACCCAAGACTGATTAAACTTTTCCTCGTAAGTAGAAAGATTTTTATTTTGTTTCATATAATCAACAATGGTCTCTGCTGCGATCATTCCACTTTTCATAGCAGTATGTGAACCTTTAATTTTAGGCATATTTAAAGTTCCCGCATCACAACCAATTAATAATGCACCAGGCATATACATTTTAGGTAAACTTTGTAGCCCTCCTTCTATTAAGGCTCTCGCGCCGTAGGATATTCTTTTCCCTCCCTCCAACATCTTTTTAATTGCAGGATGTGTTTTAAATCTTTGAAATTCATCAAATGGGGAAAGATGTGGGTTTTGATAATCTAAACCAATTACGTATCCAAGATAAATCTGTTTATCTTTTGCGTGGTAAACAAAACTTCCTCCATAGGTTTTTTTATCTAATGGCCAGCCAGCAGTATGCATTACCAAGCCTTCTTCATGATTGTTTTCGTTTACTTCCCAAATTTCTTTAAAACCAATTCCATATTGCTGTGGATCTTTTCCTTTATTCAGTT
>CACDOD010000028.1 GCA_902554335.1 uncultured Pelagibacteraceae bacterium | reverse complement strand
GCATAAAGGAGGATTTGATTGGTCAAAACAGTTTAGAAAGTCAGCAAGAATAGTTGGAGATGTAATAGGTAAATATCATCCACATGGAGATCAAGCAGTTTATGATGCTTTAGTTAGAATGGTACAAGATTTTTCAATGAGTTTACCATTAATTGAAGGACAAGGTAATTTTGGATCAATAGATGGTGATCCACCTGCAGCTATGAGATATACTGAAACTAGACTCTCAAAAGTATCACAGTATTTAGTTGAAGATATAAATAAAGAAACTGTTGAATTCAAAAGCAATTATGATGAAACTGAGAAAGAACCAGAAATCTTACCTGCCCAATATCCAAATCTTCTCGTAAATGGTGCAGGTGGTATTGCTGTTGGAATGGCCACGAGTATTCCACCACATAATTTAGGTGAAATTATAGATGGAACATTGGCACTCATCAAGAATAGGGATATTAAAATTAGTGAATTAATGAAATTAATTCCAGGTCCAGACTTTCCAACCGGAGGTTTGATTATAGGTAAAGATATAATTAAACAAGGTTATAAAATAGGAAGGGGATCCTTTAAAATTAGAGGCGAAATATCAACAGAACAACAAAAAAATGGAAAAGAGAGATTAATTATTTCATCAGTTCCTTATCAAGTTAATAAATCTATTTTGAATGAAAAAATTGCTGATCTTGTGAGAGAAAAAAAAATAGAAGGTATTAGTGACATTAGAGATGAGTCAAATAGAGAAGGTATAAGAGTTGTTATCGATCTCAGACGTGGTGTAGAGCCAGAAACAATTAAAAGACAACTTTATAAATTTACTTCAATAGAAAGTTCTTTTGGATTTAATACACTTGCAATAGTAAACAAAAAACCAAAAACATGTAATTTAAAAGATTTTTTAGAAAATTTTTTAGTTTTTAGAGAAGAAGTAATTACCAAAAGAACAAAATACGATTTAAAGAAAGCTGAAGATAGAGCACATATATTAATAGGCTTATCAGTAAGTATAGATAATCTGGATAAAATTATAAAAATAATTCGTAGTTCTAAAAATCCCGATGATGCAAAAGATAAACTTCTCAAAAATACCTGGTCTACAAATAAATCTTTAAAACTTATTAAACTTGTCGAAAATAAAAAATCTAAAAGTGGTTACAAGCTTTCAGATGAACAGGTAACAGCAATTTTAGAATTAAGATTGCAAAAACTTACAGCATTAGGAATTAATGAAATTGAAATTGAGTTAAAAAAACTTATTGAATTAATTATGCAATTAAAAAAAATATTAAATTCAAAAAAAGAATTATTTAGTGTTATAAGCAATGAATTAAAAGAGTTAAAAGAAAAATTTGCAACTCCAAGAAAGACTCAAATAATTGATGCTGTGTTGAATTACGATATTGAAGAGACTATACAGAAAGAGTCAGTCATAATTACAGTTACACTGCAAGGATATATTAAAAGAGGGGCCCTTAGTAGCGTTAAACAACAAAAAAGAGGTGGAAAAGGAAAATCTGGAATAAAAACAAGAGATGAAGACTCTGTTGTTCAAACCTTATCTGTAAATACACATACTCAAGTTTTATTTTTTTCATCTGAGGGTTTAGTTTACAGGCTTAAAGCATGGAAAATTCCAGAGGGCACTGCGGCATCAAAAGGTAAATCTGTATCAAATCTACTCCAATGGAAAAACCATCAGAGCATTAGTTCAATAATGCCATTTCCTGACGATATATCTGAAAAAAAGGATCATCACTTAATATTTGTCACTAGCAACGGGAAGATTAGAAAGAATAATTTAGAAGATTTTAATACTATTAATGCGGCAGGAAAAATTGCTATGAAATTAGCTCAAGATGATAAAATTGCAGGAGTGCAAATTTGCAGAAATGATCAAGATATAATTTTAAGTACTAAGTTTGGTAAATCAATTAGATTTGAATCTAGCAAACTTCGTGTATTTAAAGGAAGATCATCAAAAGGCATCAGAGGTATAAATTTAGCTCAAAATGATAAGATAGTTTCTTTATCAATAATTAATCATATTAAAAAAGAAAAGCCACAGAGCAAAGATAAAAAAACAACTGATAAATTTATTCTTTCTATCACTGAAAATGGATATGGAAAAAGAACACCACATATAGATTATAGAGTTACTAATAGAGGAGGAAAAGGGATCATCAATATTGTAACCTCAAAAAGAAATGGTACTGTATCTTCATCTTTTCCAGTTTCAGCTGAAGATGAAATAATAATTTCAACAGATAAAGGCAAGGTAATTAGAACTAATGTAAAAGAAATAAGGATTGCAGGAAGAAATACTCAGGGTGTTAGAATAATAAAGCTTTCAAATAATGAAAAAGTTGTTTCTGCAATTAAAATTGATGATAATTTTATCTAAATAAATGAAAAATATCGCTATATATCCAGGTACATTTGATCCAATTACATTTGGACATATTGATGTAATAAAAAAAGGTATTAAATTATTTGATAAGTTAATTGTTGCAGTCTCTGAAGTTGGTGAAAAAAATCATTTATTTTCAACAGATGAACGTATTAAACTTATAAAAAATTCACTACATAAAGATATGAGAATATCCACAAAAAAGATTAAAGTTATTAAATTTTCATCACTAACAACAACTCTATGTAAAAAATATAAATCAAATATTATTTTAAGAGGATTAAGAGCTGTTTCAGATTTTGAATATGAATTTCAACTGGCAGGAATGAATAGAAAGCTAAATGAAAATATAGAGACTATTTTTTTAATGTCGGATGTAGATAATCAAGTTATCTCGTCAAGATTAGTCAAAGAAATAGCTATTTTTAATGGTAATCTTAAAAAATTTATAACAAAAAGTGTTATAAAACAAATTAAAAAGAAAATATGAGATTTTTTACAAAATTATTATTTTTTTTTTTGATATTAAATTTTTCAATCACAAACGCAAAGGAGAATATAATGATTTTAAAATTAAAAACTGGAAATGTTAAAATAGAACTTTTTCCAGATGTTGCACCAAATCATGTTGAAAGAATAAAAGAATTGGCAAACTCTGGAAAATATGACAACGTAGTTTTTCACAGGGTTATTGATGGTTTCATGGCCCAAACCGGAGATGTAAAATTTGGAAATTCCTCTGAGACTAACTTTAATTTACAAAAAGCAGGAATGGGAGGATCAGATTTACCTGATCTAAAAGCTGAATTTAATGATATACCTCATGAAAGAGGAACATTATCAATGGCAAGATCTTCTGATCCAAATAGTGCAAATAGCCAGTTTTTTATATGTTTTGATTCTGCCCCACATTTAGATCGACAATATACAGTATTTGGTAAAGTAATAGATGGAATGGATAATATAGATAAAATAACTAAAGGCGATGGACCAAATGGTTCTGTTTCAAATCCAGATAAAATTATTAGTTTTAGATCTGAATAAATCAATATTTGATGTCATTAAAAAAATTTTCTTTTAATGTCATTAAAAATGATGGTCAGGCAAGATTAGGAAAAATAGAAACCCATAGAGGAAATATAGATACACCCGTATTTATGCCGGTAGGCACACAAGCTACAATCAAAGGGGCTTTTGTTAATGATATAATTAAAACAGGTGCCCAAATTGTATTATCAAATACATACCATCTTATGATTAGACCTGGAGTAGATAGAATTGCTTCACAAGGAGGTTTACATCAATATATGAATTGTCCACTTCCAATTTTAACTGACTCTGGTGGTTTTCAGGTTATGTCTCTATCAAAACTAAATAAAATTGATAAAGAGATTGGTGCAATTTTCAATTCACACATAGATGGTAAAAAATTTATACTAAGTCCCGAAGAAAGTATTAAAATTCAACTTGGGTTAAATTCAGATATAGTAATGGTAATGGATGAATGTCCTAAGAAAACAGTTGATTATGATGCTATTAAACGATCAATGGATTTATCAATGTATTGGGCCGAAAGGTCAAAGAAACAATTTGGATCAAACCCACATAAAGCACTCTTTGGAATTGTGCAGGGTGGATTATTTGATGATCTTAGAATGAGGTCATTAGAATTATTGACTAATATTGGATTTGATGGCTATGCAATTGGAGGATTAGCAGTTGGTGAAAGCCAAGTAGAAATGTTTAAAGTTTTAGATGGATTAAAACATATTATGCCATTTGATAAACCTCGATATTTGATGGGTGTTGGTACTCCAACAGATATTTTAGGATCTGTGAGTAGGGGAGTAGATATGTTTGACTGTGTTTTACCTACTAGATCCGGAAGGACCGGTTTAGCCTTTACGTGGAATGGAAAAATTAATATTAGAAATTCTGAATACAAAACTGATAATTCCCCACTAGATGAAAATGTTTCAAAATTTGATTTAAATAAGTATTCAAAAAATTACCTGAATCATTTGTTTAATACTAATGAAATGCTCGGATCAATGATATTAACATTGAATAATGTTAACTTTTATCAAGAACTAATGTTTGAAATAAGAAAACATATAAAAAATGGTACTTTTGAAGACTTCTACAATAAATATATCCACATCTTATAATATTTCGCATTGATTAAAAAAAAAAAATCTTTATAAGAAGCCGCGTTGGGCCCTTAGCTCAGTTGGTAGAGCAATTCCCTTTTAAGGAATGGGTCGTTGGTTCGAGTCCAACAGGGCTCACCATTTATTTCATGAAATTGGTGGGTATTTAATAATAATTTCATTTAACCAACCTTGAATATTTTTAATTCTGTTTTCAGATGAAGGATGTGTGCTCATAAATTCTGGTGGCTCTTTACCTTTATTGGATTCTTTCATTCTTTTCCAGATTTTTTCAGTCTCTCGTATATCATAACCTGATAAAGAAGAAAAAATCATACCTAAATAGTCGGCTTCACTTTCTTGTTTTCTATTAAATGGATTCATTAGTCCTATTGAAGAAATTAATCCAACTGTATCCATTCCTGTTGATCTATTAATCTGACTTAATGCACCACCACTAAATATATCAATTATACTCGTGCCTGTCTGAACTAAAACACCTCTGCTTGCTCTTTCTACAGAATGTTTTGCAACAGCATGGGCAATTTCATGACCCATTACAGCAGCTAGTCCATTTGTATTTTTTGTAATATCGAGTATTCCTGTATAAACTGCAATTTTACCTCCAGGCATACACCATGCGTTTTTAACTTTATCATTTTCTATTAATATATATTCCCAATCAAAACCAATTGTTGGATTATTTAAATTTTCTCTATCGAAGTAAGAATTTATTGAAAATTCAATTTTTTTTCCAATTTCTTTTATTTCGTTAAGTGTTTTTTTGTCATCACTTAATTTCTCTTTTTCTTTAACTTTTTCATATATAGCTGCCGCTTGGGCGTTTAATTTTGATTCTGGTATTAATTTTAATTGCTTTCTATCTGTAATTGGGGCTGTTGCGCAGCCATGAAGACCAAAAGATAAGCAACCACAACCAATTAAATTAATAAATTTTCTTCTATTCATTAATTGATATTTTTAATATAGATAAATATAAATTCAACCATGAACCTTAATAATAAAATTTTAATTGCTTTATTTATTATAGCAATTTTATTTGTTATATATTCAAGTTATAATTGATATGTCTACTTTCAGAAGAAAAAGAATTTCGTTTTTTGCACGTTTAAGAAACTATTTTATTACTGGAATAGTTGTTTTAATACCAATTGGTCTAACATTATATCTAACGAAATTTATTATTGAGTTTTCATCAAATCTATTGCCAAAAGAATTAAACCCAAATTATTATTTACCTTTTAAAATTCCTGGACTTGAAATTATTGTAACGATCATTTTTATAACAATAATTGGTGGGTTGTCCCTGTCTTTTATTGGAAAAAAAATTCTGCAAATTTTTAATGATTTATTAAGACGTATTCCAATTCTAAGAACAATATACTCCGCAATTGGACAATTGACCGAAACTTTAGCTCCACGAGGTCGTTCGCAAAAAAAAAGTGTTGTATTAGTAGAATATCCTAGAAAAGGTATTTGGGCTGTTGGATTTGCCACAAAAGATAATGAGGGTGAAATATCAGAAAAAACTAAATCAGAGTTAGTTAATGTTTTTGTACCAACTACACCAAATCCAACAAGTGGTTTTTTACTTATGTTTCCTAAAAATGAAATTAAATATTTAGATATGTCTTTTGAAGAAGCTTCTAGATTTATTGTTTCAGCAGGAACAAGTGAAAAGAAAAAAAAAAATTAAATTAGTTCATTAATTATATCTGCGCGATCATAAAGTTTTAATAATAAATTATATTTTGAGAGATTTATATTTTCCTTTTCAATATATTTAATTTCTTTCTCCGCTAATTGAAATAAATCTTCATTTATAATCGGATCAGCTAATCTAAAAGTTTTTTGACCGCTTTGTTGAAAGCCTAAAAGATCACCATAACCTCTGAGTTTAAGATCTTCTTCAGCAATTAAAAAACCGTCATTAGATGATTTTAAAATTTTTAGTCTCTTTTTTGCATTTTCACTTAATGAAGATTTAAATAGAAGAATACAAGATGATTGTTTTTCTCCTCTTCCGACTCTGCCTCTTAATTGATGTAGTTGTGACAAACCAAACTTATTTGAGTCTTCAATAACTATACATGTGGCATTTGGAAAATCTATACCAACTTCAATGACAGTTGTAGAAACAAGAACTTTAACTTTATTATGTAAAAATTTATTTAAAATTTCTTCTCTATCATTTTTATCTATTGATCCATGTATCAATCCAACTTTATCTTTAAATATTTTATTTAAATATTTATATCTTACAATAGATGATTGATGATCAATTTTTTTAGATTCTTCTATTAATGGGCAGACCCAAAAAACTTGGCTATCATTTTTAATTTCTTTATTTATAAAATTAATTACATCATTAATCTTATTAACATCCTTAGTATAGGTATTAATTTCTTTTCTATTTTTTGGTTTCGATTTAATTAATGTAACATCCATATCACCATAAAGTGTCATCATCATTGTCCTAGGTATAGGAGTGGCAGACATAATCAACACATCACA
>CACDOD010000027.1 GCA_902554335.1 uncultured Pelagibacteraceae bacterium | reverse complement strand
GTATGACTTTACATAAAATGCCATTATTTGCTTGGTCTATTTTAGTTACTGCTTTTTTATTATTATTATCTTTACCAGTATTAGCTGGAGCAATAACAATGTTATTAACGGATAGAAATTTTGGAACAGCTTTCTTTGAGGCGCAAACAGGTGGTGATCCGACTTTATTCCAACATTTATTTTGGTTTTTTGGTCATCCAGAAGTTTATATATTAATTTTACCAGGCTTTGGAATGATAAGCCATATTGTTTCAACTTTTTCAAAAAAACCAGTGTTTGGTTATCTTGGAATGGCATATGCGATGGTAGCAATTGGCGTTGTAGGATTTGTTGTATGGGCTCACCACATGTATACAGTTGGACTAGACACCGATACTAAAGCATATTTCCTTGCAGCAACAATGATTATTGCAGTACCTACCGGAATTAAAATATTTTCTTGGATTGCTACAATGTGGGGTGGATCTATTTCTTTTAAGACACCAATGGTTTGGGCGCTAGGTTTTATATTTTTATTTACAGTTGGTGGAGTAACAGGAATTGTTCTTGCTAATGCAGGAGTTGATACAGCATTACATGATACCTATTATGTAGTTGCTCATTTTCATTATGTTCTTTCACTTGGAGCGGTGTTTGCAATATTTGCTGGATTTTACTATTGGTTTAGCAAAATGTCAGGATATGAATATTCCGAATGGTTAGGACAGTTACACTTTTGGTTAACTTTCATAGGAGTAAACCTAGTATTTTTTCCACAACACTTTTTAGGATTAGCGGGTATGCCAAGAAGATATGCAGACTATCCAGATGCATTTGCAGATTGGAACTATATCTCTTCAATTGGATCATATATTTCCGTTGTGGGATTAGGGGTATTTTTCGTTAATATAATTTACGCATTTATAAAAAAAGAAAAAGCAGCTCAAAATCCATGGGGAGAGGGAGCAACAACACTTGAGTGGACAGTGCCGTCTCCTCCAAATTTTCATACATTTGAAGAACTTCCAAAGTTTGAAGAGGAGTATGAAACTGCAGAAAAATCTGGTAGTTAGTTTTATTTAAAAAAAGATAAGATTTGTCAAATGTCTACAGCTTATACTAAATCAAAAAAATCGTTTTTAGATTTAGAAATCTTTCCAGAACTATTGAAGTTGATGAAACCTAGAGTTATGTCTTTAGTAATATTTACATGTGCAGTTGGATTACTTACGGCACCAAATTCAGTTACATTTACAACTTCGGCTTTAGGTATTTTAATAGTTGCAATTGGTGCAGGAGCAGCAGGAGCATTAAATATGTGGTATGAAGCGGATGTAGATAAATTAATGACAAGAACCTGTCTAAGACCAATCCCTAGAGGAAGTTTGGAAAAAAACCAGGCTTTGTATTTTGGAACAGCTATGTCTATACTATCGGTAATATCTCTTTATTACTTTACAAATTTACTTTCAGCCTCATTGTTATTGTTTACAATATTGTTTTATGTATTTGTTTATACAATTTGGTTAAAAAGAAAAACTCCACAAAATATTGTAATAGGTGGAGCGGCAGGTGCTTTACCTCCAGTCATTGGTTGGACAATAGCTACAAATAATATTTCTATTGAACCTATAACTTTTTTTATAATTATATTTCTTTGGACACCATCTCATTTCTGGGCTTTAAGCTTATATAAAGTTCAAGATTACAAAAAGGCAAACATTCCAATGATGCCAATTACAAACGGTATTGAAACTACAAAGAAAAATATATTTATATATTCATTATTAATGTTGCCGGCTATTGCTTTACCATACTATGTTGATTTTGTCGGAGAATTATTTTTGGTATCTGGTTTAGCCTTAACATTTTATTATAATTATCTTTGTTACCAGCTTTACAGTTTTAAGAAGAATAAATTTGCAATTAAAAAAGCTCAGCAAATATTTGGATACTCAATTTTGTATTTATTTTTAGTATTTGTATTATTTTTAGTAGATAGATTAATATAATGATGATTAAAGATGATAAAATGAAGAAGAGAAATTTAAAGACAGCCTTAGGATTAATTATTTTTATAGTTTTTTTATTCATATTTACACTTTATAACGTAGGAGTATTCGATAGGCCTTTATGATTAAAAAAAAAATACTAACACCACTAATATTATCTGGAATATTCGTTTTTATGCTTGGTTTATCTTTTGCAGCAGTTCCGTTGTATGATCTATTTTGTAGAGTAACTGGATTTGGTGGAACAACACAGATATCAAAAGAAGCGCCAAAAATAGTATTAGATGAAACAATTAATGTAAGACTAGATACAAATGTTAATTCACAATTGGATTGGAAATTTGAATCAGAGTCAAACACTATGGAGGTTAAGCCAGGTAAAGTTTATAAAATTAAATTTAATGTTGAAAATTTAGGAAGCGAACCATCATCAGGTGTTGCAAGCTACAATGTTTCTCCCTCTTCTTTTGGAGCATATTTTAACAAAATAGGATGTTTTTGTTTTGAAAAACAAACTTTGAATCCTGGAGAAAAAGCCAGCTATGATTTAGTTTTCTATTTAGATCCAGAGCTGGTAAAAGATCCTAAAACTGCGAGAGTAGAGGATGTAACTATGTCCTATACTTTTTTCTCGTCAGATTATTATAAGCAAAGTAAAAAGGTTAATTAATGTCGGCTGGCGAAAAAAAACATGATTATCATCTCGTAGATCCAAGTCCCTGGCCAATTTATACTTCATTTGCAACTTTAGTTTTGGCAGTTGGATCAATTTATTATTTTCATTCAAAAGTAATGTGGGCAATGATCTTGGGCTTGGCTCTTGTTTGTTATGGAGCTTTTATGTGGTTCAGAGATGTAGTTATTGAGGCAGAACATCAAGGTCACCATACACCAGTTGTCCAAATTCATCACAGATATGGAATGACTTTATTTATTGCATCTGAAGTTATGTTTTTTGTTGCATGGTTTTGGGCATACTTTGATGCAAGTCTCTTTCCAGGTGAATTCGTTGGAAATGTTTGGCCTCCAAAAGACATAGAAGTTTTTGATCCTTGGGATATACCATTAATAAATACATTAGTTTTGTTACTATCAGGGACCACTGTAACATGGGCACATCATGCTCTACTGGAAGACGACAGAAAAGGTTTTATTCAAGGTTTATCATGGACTGTCTTCCTGGGGGTATGTTTTACCGCACTACAAGCTTACGAATATGATCACGCAACATTTGAATTTTCTAATCACATTTATGGTGCTACTTTTTATATGGCAACCGGGTTTCATGGTTTTCATGTAATCATAGGAACAATTTTCTTGGCAGTTTGCTTATGGAGAGGAAAACTGGGACATTTTAATAAAGATCATCACTTTGGATTTGAGGCTGCAGCGTGGTACTGGCACTTTGTAGACGTAGTATGGTTGTTTTTATTTGCAGCTATATATGTTTGGGGTAGTTAAAATATACTAATTTGAAACATAAACTTTCTTTTTCAATTTTTGTTTATTCATTCATTCTTATTTTCATTTTATTAGGGGTTTGGCAATTATATAGACTTGAGTGGAAACTCAATCTTATTTCAGAAATAAATAATGCAATTTCAAGTGAACCCATTCAATTTTATTCAAATAATATTAAAAATTTTCAAAAAGTTAGTTTCAAAGGAAAGATTGATAATGAAAAGATCATTTATTTGTATAATTTAAACGAAGATGGTGAACCTGGTTTTGATATTATCAATCCAATCAATATAGAAAATAAAAATTTTCTCATAAATAGAGGGTGGGTAAAAATAAGTGATAAAAACAAACCTTTTATTACCAATAATGAAAATTTTGTAGGAATTTTTAGAGAAAAATCTAAATCAAGCTATTTTAAGCCTGAAAACGATTTACCCAATAACTATTGGTTTAAATTAGAAGATAATGATTTGGAGAAATATACTGGCTTAAAATTTTCAAAATATATTATTTATCTAAACGACTCAAATTCAACTAAAATTCCTAAACCAAAAAATATTTCTGCGAATTTATCAAATAATCATTTAAAATACGCATTAACTTGGTTTTCATTAGCGATTTCAATTTTTTTAATATATTTATATTTTAGAAAAAAAAATTACTAATGGAATATATAAGTACAAGAAATAATCAGAAAAACTTTACTTTTAAGGACGTTTTCCTCAAAGGTTTGGCAGATGATGGAGGACTTTTTGTACCAAAATCAATTAAACCATTTAGTAAAGAAGAATTAAATCATTTAAACAGTCTGAGTTATAACTATTTAGCATCTGAAATAATTTATCCTTTTATTGGAGATTTTATGTCCAAAGATGAATTAATCTCTACTATATCGAAATCTTACTCAAATTTTAGATCTAACGATGTCGTAAAAATCTCTAATTTAGGAAATTTAAAAGTTTTAGAATTATTTCATGGCCCAACACTTGCATTCAAAGATATTGCAATGCAATTAATAGGTAATTTTTATCAATACCATTTAGGACATGACCAAAAAAAAATTAATATAATAGTGGCAACATCAGGTGATACAGGCGCAGCCGCCATCGATGCATTAAAAGGAAAAGATAATTTAAACGTGTTTGTGTTGCACCCAAATAACAGAATTTCACCAGTACAAAGAAAACTAATGACAATTCACGAGGACAGCAATGTATTTAATATTGCAATAGATGGTAACTTTGATGATTGTCAAAATCTTGTAAAAGCAATGTTTAACGATGAAAAATTTTCCAAAACAATTAATATGTCAGGAGTAAATTCAATCAACTGGGCAAGAATTATTGCTCAGGCAGTTTATTATTTTTATGCTTACTTTAAAGTTGGAAACGGCCAGCCTATATCTTTTTCTGTTCCAACAGGAAACTTTGGAGATATTTATGCAGGTTATTTAGCAAAAAAATTAGGTCTTCCGATTGATAAATTAATAGTAGCTACAAATAAAAATGACATACTTCACAGAGCAATATCTGGAGGAGATTATACTCAAAAGAAAGTCGAGGAAACAAATACACCAAGTATGGATATTCAGATAGCAAGTAACTTTGAAAGACTTTTATACGATGTAAAAGATTGTAATTCAGAGATTACAAAAGATGTAATGAGTAAAATTAAAAACAATACATATAAAATCGACAAAAGTGATTTAGACGAGATCAAAAAGAATTTTACATCTGAGATGCTTGATGAAAATGAAACTATTGAAATGATAAAGACAATTAATGATGAAAACCAAATAGTAGTTGATCCTCATACTGCAGTTGGTATTGGTGCTGTAAAAAAACTTGGATTAGAAAAAAATTGTGTTGTGTTATCAACTGCACATCCTTGCAAATTTCCAAAAGCGATAGAGGATGCAATTTCAAAAACTGAGAATTTACCAGATAGTCTAAAATATGTTAATGATAAACAAGAAAAATTTGAAGTTCTTCCAAACGATCTAGAAAAAGTAAAAAACTACGTAATGAATTCAATATGAAAATAAAAATAAAAGATCAAATACCAGATACTGAAATTTTCCACTTAATTGATGGCGAACCAAAACAAAATAAATTAAGTGAGATTTTAGGTAATGGTAAAATTATTTTGTTTGGTTTACCCGGAGCATTTACATCAACCTGCTCAAAACTTCATCTTCCAGGTTTTGTAGCAAATGCTAATAAAATAAAAGAAAAAGGTATAGAAAATATATTTTGTATTTCCGTAAATGACCCTTACGTAATGAATGCTTGGGGAGATGCTAATAATACAGAAGAAAAAATTAAAATGTTATCTGATCCATATTTATTATTCACAAAAGCAATTGGTGCAGAAGTTGATAGAAATTCAAAAGGAATGGGTATCAGATCAAATCGTTATGCAATGGTAATTGAGAATCTTGAAGTTCTAAAAATCCAAGTTGAAAAAGAAACTAAGCAATGCGGTCTGACTTCAGCAGAAAGCATTTTAGAGATCCTTTAATTTAATATTTCAAATTTAAAGTTTAACTGGGCTCAATTCATACATTTGAACTATTTCGATACATTCATCAAAAATAGGTTTTGCTATTGGATTATTGCCAGAAGCAAATTTCTTCATTTCTTCTTCATTGTGAACTGAAACTTTAAACATAACATAACTTTTATCTGGCGCCATTCCAGGAACTGTTTTTTCAACATGGGCAATTGTTTTTCTTACAGCCATTCCCTCATCTGACTGCATAAATCCCATAAACTTTTCAAATTTTCCTTCACCAGATTTAATTCTTGCTATTGCAAGCATTTCTTTTTCCATATTAACTCCTTTCTTTACGGGCGTTCTGTTGCCAGGTGCCCCGAACTTTGTACCATTATTCGCGAATAATTTGAATTGAAATAATAAAACTTCTGTAGAAATTGTGCCACTAGTGTGCCAAAATATTCTATGTTCAAATATGTATCAATACATCCTGACAAAATTCCAAAGGACTTGCCATTGAATACAAAATTAGAAGTTATTCATGAATCTGGCGAGGGTATAGATATGACAGATCCAAAGTTAAAATGGATCAAATATAAACATTACGTTATAAATTTAGTGCACAAAGAGGGTAGTTTAAAAAAAGGATCATCAACAAAAGAATTAGGTACAGTTGTTTGTTATAATTTCTACTCAAAAAAGAAAGCATTAGAACATGCTTATCATTATAAAAATAATCCTAGATTTGTGGGAGACCCTTTTAAAAAAATTATATTAGTCATGATGATACCTATAATTGATAGGTTAAGTTCAGAATTAGCAACACGCTATGTTCTTAAAAAACATTTTGGATTTAAGAATATTTATGGAGGTTGGCCGTTTATAATTGGTTATTCAAAACCTAAAGATTGGTAGGTCAATACTGTGCCATCAGTGTGCCAAAGATTAATTTAAAAGAATAAACTCAAGAAAATATTAGTTTAGAAAGGGGCGTTCTGTTGCCAGGTGTCCCACTTATAAGTTTGTAGCACCTCTAGCAATTAAATCTACTTCATTATTTAATTTATCAGTGGAATGTGCTTTTACCCAACTCCATTTGATATCAAATTCATTTGCGAGTATATCTAGCTCTACCCAAAGATCTTTATTTTTAACTTTTTGCTTACTAGCTGTTTTCCATCCGTTTTTTTTCCAACTATTGATCCATTCTGTTATTCCAGATTTTACATACTTAGAGTCTGTAAAAATTTGAACCTTGCTGCCTTTAGGAATTTTTTTTAGAGCTTTAATTGGTGCCAATAATTCCATTTGATTATTTGTTGTATCTTTTTTGCTTCCTTTTATTTCAATCTTTTTTCCATCATTTATTATTATTGCTGCCCAACCGCCTTTACCTGGATTTCCTATACATGAACCGTCTGTATAAATTTTTATCATTATTTCAGATAATCCTTAAATGAATTGATATTCTGATGATACTTTAATTTTTGAATATACTCTCTTGGATCTTTAATTTTTATATAA
>CACDOD010000026.1 GCA_902554335.1 uncultured Pelagibacteraceae bacterium | reverse complement strand
GAAAATGAAAGTCCAACTTTTGTTTTTCTTTTTATTTTTATTATTCTATAAATATTTTTTTCTTTAAAAGAAATAAATACACATTTCTTAAAATTTTTAGTCTCATATAATAATTTTCTTAATAATTTATTTGAGAAAAGTGGTTTAATTTCTATAAATAAATCAAATTTATTTTTTGAAAGTTTCAATAAATCTTTTAGCAGTGGTATTGGTTTTTTTTTAGTTAAGTTGAGTATTTTGGTATAACTTAAGTTTTTTATACTTTTGTTAATTTTATGAATTCTTTTTAAAGTAAAGTCATGAAAGCAAACAAACTCACCATCTTTTGTTACATGAATATCTGTTTCAATTCCATAGCCTTTTTTAAATGAAGTTTTAAATGAATTTAGTAAGTTTTCTTTATAATTTTTATTTACAATACCTCTATGTATTAAATGCATTATGATTTAAAAAGGTTATTTCCATCCTGTTACTGTTTTTACTTCTAAATATTCTTCTAAACCCCAAACTCCACCCTCACGTCCGTTACCTGATTGTCTATACCCACCAAATGGTGTTCCTGGATCAGCTCCTTTTCCATTAATATAAACGCAACCTGATCTAAGTTCTTTTGCAACCCTATGAGCTTTCTCTTTATTTTCTGTTTGTAGATAATTTCCTAAACCATATGATGTATCATTAACAATTTTAATTGCTTCCTCCTCTTTTTCGAAAGGAATAATTG
Source organism: uncultured Pelagibacteraceae bacterium (assembly GCA_902554335.1). Lineage (GTDB taxonomy): Bacteria > Pseudomonadota > Alphaproteobacteria > Pelagibacterales > Pelagibacteraceae > Pelagibacter. The sequence goes on along the minus strand of CACDOD010000026.1, from coordinate 7,796 downwards.
ATAAGACAGGCCCAAAGATCTCTTCTTTTGCAATTCTCATATCATTTGTAACATCAGTAAAGATTGTTGGTTTAATGAAATATCCTTTATTTAACCCATTTGGTCTATCAGGTCCTCCTGCTGCTAAAGTAGCTCCTTCTGATATACCGCTTTCAATTAAATTAATTATTTTATCGTATTGAGTTTTTGAAATAACCGGACCTATGTGATCCCCTTTCTTTGAACCTACATCTACTTGAATTTTATTTGCTTCATCCACTGCTTCATCTACAGCTCTTTTATAAATTGATTTCTCAACAAGCATTCTAGTTGGTGCATCGCATGATTGACCAGAATTGCTCATCACATTTCTAATACCATCTCTTACAGCGTTTGGATAAGAGTCCGCAAAAACTATATTTCCACCTTTTCCTCCGAGCTCTAAGCAAACTCTTTTAATTGTTTCGGCGGCATTTTTAGAAATTAATTTTCCTGCTCTAGTTGATCCTGTAAATGAAACCATATCAATATTAGGATGACCTGAAATATGAGTGCCAACTCCAGCACCATCTCCGTTAATTAAATTAAAAACACCCGCAGGAAAGCCAGCTTCATTGATCATTTCAGCAAACAGCATTCCTGATATAGGAGCAATTTCTGAAGGTTTTAAAATCATTGTACATCCAGTTGCAAGCGCAGGAACAACCTTTAATGCAATTTGATTAATAGGCCAGTTCCATGGAGTGATTAATCCACAAACACCTATTGGTTCATAACAAATATGATTACTTGATTTAGAGTCAAAATGTTCATCGAAATTAAATTCTTTTAATCTTAAAATGAAATCTTCTAAATGAGCTTGGCCTGATCCTGTTTGCACCTCTGTAGCCCAATCCATTGGTGCTCCCATTTCATCTGAAATAGCCTTAGCCATTTCATTAAATCTTTTTTTATAAATTTCTAATAGCCTTTCTAATAGTTTAAGCCTTTCTTCTTTTGATGTTTTTTTCCAACTCTCAAAAGCAGTCTTTGCGGCTTTGACTGCTTTATCAATATCCTCTTTTGATCCAAGTGAAATTACAGCATAGGGATCTTCGTTTGAGGGATTAATTACCTCTAGGTCGTTTGGTTTTGAAGGAGATACCCATTTACCATTAATATAAAATTTTCTTTTATCTAACATTTAAACTTCCTGTCCCTTTTCCTCAGGTTCATTATCAACTAACTCATCTGGGAACCCTTTTTCTCTAAAGCTTATACCATATTTATCTTCTAATCTTTTAACAACCATAGATGACCAAGCTCTAGACCCAAATTTTTCTTTAGCGTCCTTAAAAATATTCAAGACAAAAGGAGCAATCTCCAATTCAATATCCAGGTCTTTTGAAAGTTTATTAAAAAGGGACATATCTTTTTCAACAAGGTCCATAGTAAAGTTAATATTATAAGAACCATTTAATATTACTTGGCTTTCAGTTTCGTGAACAAATGAATTACCTGATGAAATCTTAATTCCCTCAAAAGCTTTTTTTAAATCTAAATTATGCTTTTTAGCAACAGTCCAAGCTTCACCTAAAGCGGCTAAATGTACAGATGCTAAATAATTAGTAATCACTTTTAATATTGAAGCCGAGCCTAATTCTCCTACATGAAGTATTTTTCTTCCCATACAAGTTAATAATGGAAGAACTTTATCAAATGTTTTTCTCTCACCGCCAACAAATATTGCTATATTTCCAGTAGCTGCTCTATGGCAGCCTCCACTTACTGGAGCCTCTAAAGGAATTGCATTTTTTTCTTTAACTAGTTTTCCTAGTCTGTTGACTTCTTTTTGATCAGTTGTACTCATTTCAATCCAAATTTTGTCTTTTGAAATATTTTTTAATATTCCATTTTCATTAAGCATAACCTCTGAACAAATTTTTGGAGAAGGTAAACATGTAATAATAATGTCAGCATTTTTAACAAGGTCACCAATAGAATTTGCAACTTTTACACCTTTTGATTTAAATTCATCAGCGACACTTTTGTCTAAATCATACACAGTCAAGTCAAATTTATTTCTATGTAAGCTTCCCGCAAGTTTTCCACCAACGTTTCCAAGTCCTATAAATCCAATTTTCATTTTTTAATTTGTTGATCTATTTAATGATATATGTATTTTGAGTTCATGAGCAAAGCATTTTTAGTTTATGGTCATTATAATGATAAGTCATTTAACGCAGCAATAAAAGATACTTTTATAGAAACTGCAAAAAAACTTGGGCATACAGTTGATTGTGTAGATTTATATAAAGAAAATTTTAATCCTATTTTTGCAGGAGAAAAACCAGATGAAACTGTTCTTGATCATAGAAAAAGAATAGAAGAAGCGGACGCAATTGTTTTGATAGCTCCAATATGGAACTTTAGAATGCCAGCAATTGTCGAAGGTTGGATAGACAAAGTTTTATCACCGCCATGGGCTTTCTCTTTTAAAAAAATTTTTGGAAATTATGGTTACCCAATAGGCAACTTAAAAGGTAAAAAGGCAATCGTATTTTGTACCTATGGATCCCCTCAATTTGCAATTAGAACTTTTTTTTTAAATATGCCGACAAAAAGATTGAGAAGAGGGGTGTTCAATATTTGTGGAATTACCGATGTTATTTATAGAAGATATTTTTCTGTTCCTTTTGTTTCAGATGAAAAAAGAAAGAAGTTTTTAAATGATGTTAGAAATACAGCAGAAAAACTATGAAATATTTCATAAAAATATTTATTTTATTTTTAATTTTTAAGCCAAATTTTGTATTTGCAGAAATTATTAAACCAAATAATGGAATTGAACCTTATCAGGTTGTTAAAATACAATTACGAGGATTGATGAAAAACGATAATCCTAAAATAGACACAGGTATTGAACAAACATGGGAATTTGCTCATCCTCAAAATCAAAAATATACTGGGCCACTAGAAAATTTTAAAAAGATGTTAAAGGGCGATTCTTATTCAATGTTAATAAATCATATAGACCATGAGGTAGTCGAAGTTTATAACAATGATAAATTAGCAAGTTTTGAAGTAACAGTGCTAGATAAGGACAAAAAATATTATAAATTTAAGTGGCAGGTGGAAAAATACTTAGGCGTTGGCCCTTTAAACAACTGCTGGTTAACTACAGCTGTGTCTCAACCAATTCCAACAGGATCTTCTATCTAGGTTAAACTGTAGCAGACTATCTAAAGAAATTTGTTTCGTAATTATTGAAAATTTAGTAGGAATCGGGCTATGAAATCTAAAGCAAAAGTAGTTGTAGTAGGAGGCGGAGTTGTTGGTGTTAGTGCGCTTTATCATTTAGCAAAAAAAGGATTATCAGATGTTGTTCTCGTTGAGAGAAAAGAATTAACATCAGGATCCACTTGGCATGCAGCAGGATTACTTCCTCTATTTAATATGAGCTATTCAGTTGGACAACTACATAAGTATGCAGTTAACCTTTATAAAACTTTAGAGGAAGAGACAGGAAAAAACGTGGGATTTAGTGTTGTGTCAAATATTAGATTAGCAAGCACAAAAGATAGAATGGATGAATATCATCAGTACGCTGGCGTTGCTCAAACAATAGGTGTTGATGTAAAATTTTTAACTCCAGATCAAGTAAAAGAAATCTGGCCTTTATGTAATACTTCAGATTTAATTGGAGCAATCCAACATCCAGAAGATGGATACATTCAACCAGCAGATTTAACACAAGCGCTTGCAACAGGAGCAAGAAATAGAGGAGCAGAAATTTATAGAAACACAACTGTTGTCGGAATGAAACAAACTAAAGATGGATGGGTTGTTGAAACAGATAAAGGCTCAATTGAATGTGAGCATATTATTTCTTGTTCAGGAAATTTTGCAAGACAAACTGGAAAAATGGTAGGATTAGATATTCCAGTTATTCCAGTTGAACACCAGTATATTGTAACTGAGCCGCATCCAGAGATTCAAAAAAGAAAAAAAGACGGACTTCCAGAAATGGGAGTTTTGAGAGATAGTGATAGCAGATGGTACATGAGAGAAGAGGCAGGTGGTTTAATTTTAGGACCCTATGAAGATGGCGCACCATGTTGTTATGTTAATGGACCAACAAAAGATTCTGAATATGAATTATTTCAAGAAGATTTAGACAGACTTGCACCTCATATTGAAGGAGCAATACACAGGGTTCCAGCTTTTGGAGAAGTTGGAGTTAAAAAAGTTTACAACGGAGCTATATGCTATACTCCAGATGGAAATCCAATTGTTGGACCAGCTTGGGGTCTAAAAAATTTTTGGATTAATGAGGGGCATAGTTTTGGAATTACTGCAGCAGGTGGAGCAGGTTGGCAATTAGCAGAATGGATCGTTGATGGTGAACCAACAATTGATATGCTTGGAGTTGAGCCAAGAAGATACGGTGACTACTGTTCTAAATCGTATTTAAAAGAAAAAAACGAAGAAGCTTACAGAAATGTATTTATCATTCATTATCCAGACGAAGAGAGAGGTGCTGCAAGACCATTAAGAACTGCACCTTGTTATGACAGAATGAAAAATCTCGGAGCAGTTTTTGGTCAAAAATTTGGATGGGAAAGACCAAACTTTTTTGCAACTGATGGAATGAAACAAGAAGATGATTGGTCTTTTAGAAGATCAAATTGGTTCAAAGCAATAGAAAAAGAGTGCAAAAATGTGAAAGAAAATGTTGGTTTATTAGACATGTCTGCTTTTGCAAAATGTAGAATTAAAGGACCAGGGGCAGAGGACTTTTTAGATAAACTTGTTGCAAACAAATTACCAAAAAAAGTTGGAAGAATAAATTTATGTCATGCTCTTAATACCAAAGGTGGTGTTCATTCTGAATTTACTATTATGAGAGAGTCTGAAAATAGTTTTTACTTAGTATCTGCTGGAGCATTCCAAAGATTAGACCACGACTGGATATATAAATGGATGCCAAAAGATGGGTCAGTTATATTTGAAAATTTAACAAATAGCATGGGGGTGTTGGTAGTATCAGGTCCAAAAGCTAGAGAATTAATGCAAAGAGTTTCTACAGATGACTTTTCTAATGAAAATTTCAAATGGTTGAGTTCAAAAATGGTTGATGTTGGACAAGCGCCTGTTAATGCAATGAGAGTAAATTTTGTTGGTGAATTAGGTTGGGAATTACATCATCCAATCGAGTATCAAAACCATATATTTGATAAATTAATGGATGCTGGTACAGACTTAGGTTTAAAACCTTATGGAATTAGAGCAATGAATAGTCTTAGAGTAGAGAAATCTTACAAATTAGTAGGAACTGAGTTATCAATTGAATATTCTCCATATGAGAGTGGACTTGATAGATTTATTCATCCAAACAAAGGAAGTTTTATAGGTTTAGACGCGCTTAATAAATGGAGAGAAAAAGGATTTGCAAATAAATTAGTTACATTAGAAATTCATAATACTGCAGATGCTGATGTTTTGGGTAATAACCCTATATATGAGAACGGTTCTGTAATTGGTAGAGCAACAGGTGGAGATTTTGGATTTAGATTAAATAAATCCATAGCCTTAGGAATGGTAAAACCAGAGTTAGGAAATCCTGGGCAAAAATTGAAGATTGACATTTTAGGAAAAATGCATGAAGCAACAATTCTAGATGAAAGTCCATACGATCCTGAAAATAAATTGTTGAGAGCTTAATGAAAATATTAGTCGCAGTAAAAAGAGTAATTGATTACAATGTACAAGTAAGAGTTAAAGAGGATAATACTGGTGTAGTTACAGAGAACGTAAAAATGTCAACCAATCCACCTGATGATAACGCTATTGAAGAAGCAGTAAAAATAAAAGAGTCTGGAAAAGCAAAAGAGATTGTTGCCATCACTGTTGGAGAAGAAAAAGCACAAGAGACTGTAAGAAAAGCATTAGCAGTTGGTGCTGATAGAGGAATACATGTAAAAGTTGATGGAGTCATTGAACCTTTAGCTGTTTCCAAAATTTTACAAAAGATAGTAGATAAAGAAAAACCAGATTTAGTATTTATGGGTAAACAAGCTATTGATGATGATTGCAATCAAACAGGTCAAATGTTAGCAGCATTACTCAATTGGCCACAAGCAACCTTTGCATCAAAAATAGAAGTTAAAGAAAAAACTTTAGAAGTAACTAGAGAAGTAGATGAAGGTTTAGAAACAATAGAAGTTAACATTCCATCTATTGTTACATGTGATTTAAGACTAAATGAGCCAAGATATGCTTCTTTACCAAATATTATGAAAGCCAAAAAGAAACCCATAGAACTAATAAATGCATCAGATATGGGTATAGATACTAAACCAAGAATAGAACAAATTAAAGTTGAGGAACCACCAAAAAGAAAAGCAGGAATAAAAGTCGCAAACGTTGAAGAATTGGTTCAAAAATTAAAAAATGAGGCTAAAGTAATATAATGTCAGCTTTATTAATTGCAGAACACAACAATACAGAGGTAAAACCATTTACTCTAAACGCAATAACCGCTGCGTCACAAATTGATTCAGATTTACATGTATTAGTTTTAGGCTATAATTCTGAAACTGTTGCAAAATCAATCTCAGAAATTCCAAATGTAAAAAAAGTTATACATATAGATAATGAAATTTATAAAAACTATATTGCTGAAAATTTTACTTCTGCTGTAGTCAAGAATGCTGAAAATTATTCGCACATAATTTGTTCAGCTAATACATTTGGAAAAAACCTAATGCCAAGAATAGCGGCTCTATTAGATATTTCCCAAGTAAGTGACATAATTAAAGTAATATCTTCAGATACATTTTTAAGACCCATTTATGCTGGAAACGCTTTTGCGACAGTCAAAAGCAATGATGCAAAAAAATGTATTACAATTCGTCCAACATCTTTTGAACCCGCGGAAACATCAGGTGGTTCAGCTGAAATTGTTAAAGGAGATCTTGGAGAGCAGTCAAATCATACAAAATTCATTAAAAAAGAGGAAATTAAATCTGATAGGCCAGAATTGGGTACAGCCAGAATAGTTATTTCTGGAGGAAGAGGAATGCAAAGTGGAGAAAATTTTAAATTGATTCAAGATGTAGCTGACAAATTAAATGCAGCTATAGGCGCATCAAGGGCTGCCGTAGATGCAGGATATATAACTAATGATCATCAAGTTGGTCAAACCGGTAAAGTAGTAGTCCCAGACTTATATATTGCTGTTGGAATATCTGGTGCTATTCAACACTTAGCGGGAATGAAAGAAAGCAAGATAATTGTCGCAATTAATAAAGATGGCGAAGCTCCGATTTTTAGTGTTGCAGATTATGGTTTAGAAGCAGATTTGTTTGATGCTCTGCCAAAATTTCTTGCAGAGTTGAACAAATTAAACACTATACAAAAATAACAAATACTATAAAAAATAACATTATGTCCAGAGAAGTGATGGAATACGATGTTGTAATCGTAGGTGGCGGACCGTCGGGACTTTCAACTGCAATAAAGCTAAAGCAGTTAAATCCAGATATTAATGTCTGCTTGTTAGAAAAAGCATCTGAAATTGGTGCACATATTTTATCAGGTAATGTTTTTGAAACTAGAGCTTTAGATGAGTTAATTCCAAATTGGAAAGAGTTAAAAGCACCAATTGAAACTAAAGTAACTAAAGAAAAATTTCTTTTTTTGGGAAAAGAGAAATCAATAAGTTGGCCAACATGGTTACTACCAAAAGTTCAACAAAACCACAAAAATTATATTATTAGCTTAGCAAATTTATGCAGATGGTTGGGTGAACAAGCTGAAAATTTAGGAGTAGAAAT
>CACDOD010000025.1 GCA_902554335.1 uncultured Pelagibacteraceae bacterium | reverse complement strand
CCGCAAGACAGAGTTAAATCAGGAATTTCTTTTGTTCCTCAAACTAGAAATGTTTTTGCAGATTTAACTGTAAGAGAAAATTTAGAAGTAGGAGCTTTTTTAAGAACAGATGATGTAAATAAAGTTATTGATGAAATTTATGAATTATTTCCAATTTTAAACGAAAAAAAATCCCAAGTAGTTGGAGAATTATCAGGAGGACAAAGACAACAAGTAGCTTTAGGAAGAGCGTTGATGATTAGACCTTCTGTTTTGATGTTAGATGAGCCTACAGCTGGAGTTTCACCAATCGTAATGGATGAATTATTTCAGCACATAATTAAGGTTAAAAAAACTAATGTAGCTATAATAATGGTTGAGCAAAATGCAAAACAAGCTTTAAGTATATCAGATAGAGGATATGTCTTGGTTACTGGACAAAATAAATTTGAAGGATCTGGAAATGAACTACTCCAAGACCCAGAGGTTAGAAGATCCTTTTTAGGAGGATAATATGGATTTTTTAAATGCGATAATATTATTACTCAATTACACAATAATTCCCGCTCTAAGTTATGGTTCTCAACTGGCTTTAGGAGCTATTTTTGTAACTTTAGTATATGGTGTTTTACGTTTTGCAAATTTTGCCACAGGAGACATGATGTCTTTTGGAACAATGTTTGCAGTTTTGCTTACATTTTATTTCCAATCTCTCGGTATAAATTTAGGTTTCCTGCCGACTGCCTTACTAACCATTCCTTTCGCAACTATTATGATGATCTTATATATGCTGTCTATAGATAAATTTGTTTTTAGCTATTACAGAGTAAAAAAAAGTCCTCCCGTCGTGCTTGCTATGGTCAGCGTTGGAGTAATGTTTGTAACTCAAGCAATCATTAGAATTATAATAGGCCCTTTTGATAGAAGATTTCTTGATGGGGAAAAATTTATTTTAAAGGCATCAGAATTTAAAGAAATGACAGGTTTGAATGAAGGTTTAACAATTAAATCAACTCAGGTATTAACAATTGTTATTACAATTATTATTGTTTCAATTATGTTTTGGTTTTTAAATAAAACTAAAACAGGGACAAGTATGAGAGCTTACTCAGACAATGAGGATCTTGCTTTATTATCAGGAATTGACCCAAAAAAAGTTGTGTTATTAACCTGGGTAATAGCTGGAATTCTAGCTACTGTTGGAGGAGTATTGTACGGTTTAGATAAAAGCTATAAACCTTTTGTATATTTTAATAATATGCTCCCAATTTTCGCTGCAGCTATTGTCGGAGGAATTGGTAACCCATTGGGTGCATTTTTAGGAGGTTATGTAGTTGCTTTTGGTGAAATTTTAATAACTTATGCTTATAAAAAATTTTTAACGTATATATTACCCGAAAGCCTTGAACCAAACTCATTAATGCAATTATTATCAACAGATTATAAATTTGCAGTATCATTTTCTATTTTAGTGATTGTATTGCTTTTCAGACCATCAGGAATTTTTAAAGGATTGAGGATATGAAGCAATATCTCAATGTAGTTACTGCTTACATTATAATGTTTATACTAATTGTTTTAGTGGGAATTTTTCAGTCGTGGTCACAAGCTCTTTCAATACTTAATTATTGTTTAATTTCAGCTGTTATGACAATTGGTGCAAACATACAATGGGGTTATGCAGGACTTATTAATTTTGGAATTATGGGTTACACAGCTTTGGGAGGCTTAGCGGTAGTTCTTGTATCTGTAGCCCCAGTTCCTGAAGCATGGAAAGCAGGAGGAATAAATATGATAGGTTCCTTAGGCATCGTTGTTGCTATGATATTTTCAATTCGCTATGTGTTAAAAAAAATTAATAAATCAAAAAAGAGAAATTATTTAATAGCAGGTATTATAGTTATTGGTTTATTACTTATTCGACTAGTGGCTGGTCCAGGGATTGAAAGTATTGAGGCAGTTGAGCCAGCTAAGACAGGGTTTCTTGGTGGCTTGGGAATGCCAATATTGTTTTCATGGATTGTAGGAGCATTTTTTGCTGGCGGATTAGCATATATAATTGGAAAAATTGCTCTTGGATTAAGAGCAGACTATTTAGCAATCGCAACATTATTAATTGCAGAAATAGTAGTATCTATAATTAAACACGAGGACTGGTTAGCTAGAGGAGTTAAAAATGTAATAGGCTTAAAAAGACCTGTACCATATGAGATTGATCTTCAAACATCACCTTGGTTTATAGGCTTGGTTGAAAAATTTAATTCTGGTAAATTAAAAGTTGTTAATACAATTTCAGACAGGCAAGAAGTTTTAAATCAATTGGTAATTGATGCATCTTCAGTTTATGTAAAATTATGTATGGCAGGTCTGTTTTTAACAGTTGTTATAATTTTACTAATTTTTACTCAAAAAGCTTTATATTCACCCTGGGGAAGAAAAATGAGGGCAATTAGAGACAATGAAGAAGCTGCAAGCGCGATGGGAAAAAATGTAGTTAAAGAACATCTTTTAATATTTATTCTAGGCTCTGCAGTTGTCGGGTTGGCTGGTGCAATGATGGTTACAAATGACGGCTTATTTACACCAGGGAGTTATAGACCTATGAGATATACATTTGTTATTTGGGTAATGGTAATAGTAGGTGGAACTGGAAATAACTTTGGAGCTATATTAGGTGGTTTTGTGGTTTGGTTTTTATGGGTAGAGGCTGGACCAATAGCATTATTTTTAATTCATTTCTTTACTGCTCACCTGCCAGAAACAAATGCTTTAAAAGTTCATTTGATTGAAAGCGCTCCTTACTTCAGATTCTTAATGATTGGAATAGGAGTATTATTAATTATGCGCTATAGACCACAAGGAATTTTGCCTGAAAAAATTATAAAGCAATAAGAATGAAAAAAATTCTTTTAACTTTCTTATTCATAATAATTTCAACAAATGTATTAGCATTTGAAAAAGATACTAATTTTACAATAGAAGAATTTAAAGCAGCTCAAAATGAAGGAAAAACTATTGTTGTTAATTCTTGGAATAAATATTGCTCAACTTGTAAAGCTCAAACAAAAGTATTTAATACCGCAAAAAATGATTTTAATGATGTCATATTTTATTTTTATGAACAAACTGAAAACCCAGAAATAGCGGAGTTTTTAAAAATTGAATATTGGACAACTATTGCTGTATACAAAAACAATAAAGAAATTGCCCGAGAAATGGGTTTAACTAGTAAAAAAAAAATTTACGATCTAATTAAAAAGGGAATTTAAATTGTACTATATTCTTCTTGGAATAGCTGTTGGTCTTATTATTTATTTATCGGACAAATATATTTTTTAATTAAAATAAAAAAAACCCCAGCAACAAATGTCACTGGGGTTTTAAACTCAAAAATTATCTTTGCTTTTTAGTTTTAAATTTTCCACCTTTGATTTCTTTTTCTAAGAAAGAACCAAAAGCTTCACCAACATCTGTAAATTCTACTCCAGTAGCACCTTCGTAGTTAACAGCTTTACCTTTAGCAAGTAAATCTAAAGCCTTTCCTAATTCACCTGGATAAATCTTTTTTCCAGGAGCATTAGCAACTGCCATTACATTTTGTTGAATTGTTGCTCTATCAGCTTTACCACCAGCTTGCATAGCTAAAGTGATTAATGCAGCAGCATCATATGACTCACCTGTATATGGTCCAGAAGAATCTATACCACCAGCTTTAGCTACATCTGCAAATACTCCAGCACCTTTTCCAGTTGAACCTGGTAATGAACCGAAAGATTTATTCAAAGCTTTTCCAAAGTTGTCAGTTAATGAGTCTCCGATCATACCATCTGATAAAATAAATACATCAAACGCACCAGAATCTAAAGAAGCTTGAATTATACCTTTACCACCTTGGTCAATATAACCGATTACTGCAACCGCATCTCCACCTGCTGAAGCAAGTGTAGCAACTTCCGCTGAATAATCTGCTTTACCATCTTCATGTGCAGCAACTGTTGTTACTTTGATTCCGTGAGCTTCTACAGCTGCTTTGTAAACATCTGCTAAACCTTTACCGTAGTCATTGTTTGTATAAGTGATAGCAACACTTTTAACTTTTCTATCTTTTGTAATGTCAGCTAGAATTTGCCCACCTCTTGCATCTGAAGGAGCTGTTCTAAAGAAATATCCATTATCATTTAGATCAGTTAATCCTGGAGATGTAGCAGAAGGTGAAATCATAACTACTCCGTTTGGTACAGCAACATTAGTTGCAATTGCACCAGTTACTCCAGAACAGTCAGCTCCCATTATCGCAACTACGCCATTTGAAATTAAACCTTCAGCGGCAGTCGTTGCAGCAGCAGAGTCAACACAAGTTGAATCCGCTCTTTCTACTGATATCTTTTGTCCACCAAGTAGCTTACCTGAGTCTGATGCTTCTTTAAAAGCAAGCTCAGCTGAACCAGCCATGGCAGGAGTTAGAGATTCAATTGGACCTGTAAATCCTAATATGATCCCCATTTTAATGTCTGCTAAAGTATTTGTTGACATTGTCGACACAAATAGAAAAGCAGCTAAAATTAATTTTTTCATATTTATCCTTTAATTGTTAACAATTTATAAAAACAAAATTAAATAGGATCTGAGAAGAATATCAATAGGTTATTTTATTTGGTTTTCTGCAGTAAAATTACTGAACTTATTACTATAAAGCTTCCTATAAAAAATAATACGCTTGGAACTTCACCAAATATAAGGAAAGTTAAAATAATGCCAAAGATAGGGAATAATGAGTAAAAAGGAAATATCTGCCCAACTGTATAAAATTTATATAAATAAAACATAGACATATGTGCAAAGAGCGAAACTATGACTGCCTGATAACCAATTAAAATCCAAGATTCAAAATCAATATTTTTAATATTAAAAACTACTTCTCCCTCTAAAAAAAATGAAACAACTATAAGAACAAAGAAACCAAAAAAACCAGTATAAGCATTTATAAGTGTCAAACTTAACTCTTTTAATTGCCTTGAATAGACCTGAGCAATTGCAAAGAATAAAGCCATTAATGATGCAAAAAATAGACCAAGTAAATTATTTTTTAATTCTGGATCGAAAAATACAATTATAATTCCAATAAAAGCCAAAATTACAAACATCCATTTTTTAGAATTAATGTTTTCGCCAATCAGAACTGCGCTAAGTAATACAGCAAATGGAACAGCAAGTTGAGCACCTATAATTATAGGAGATATAAAAGAGGAATGTTTTAGCGATAGATTCATAAACACATAAACCATTACCCCCATTGAAACCGAGAATACAATAAGTGATTTAAGATATTTTTTTTCTGGAATTCTAAATTTCCAAAAGGGAATTAATATCAGCATTACTAAACCCATTCTCAAAGATGCCATTAATATAGGGGGAACATTATTATTTAATGCAAGTTTAGCTATTGGAAATGCGCTTCCATGTGTAGCCATTATAAAAAGTAAAACTAATATATGTTTAAGCGGCACTATCTAATTGCAAAAGGATCAAGGGTTGGTTCATCGGATGTGTAGTACCAAATAGTTTTTACTCTTGTGTAATCTTTAATTGAGTCGATGCCTGCTTCTTTTCCATATCCACTGTCTTTAATTCCTCCAAATGGTGCTGATGGTGAAATTAATCTGTAAGTATTAACAAATGTAATTCCAGCTCTTATAGCATTAGATACCCTAAGACCTCTAGCAAGATCGCTTGTATAAACACCAGAAGATAATCCAAACTGATTATCATTCATTTTTTCAATTACTTCTTTTTCCGTATCAAATTTCATTACTGATAAAACAGGACCAAATAATTCATTTTCAGCTGTGGGCAAATTATGATTATCACATTCAATTATTGTTGGTGGAAAATAATATCCTTCATTTGAAAATGAATGTCTTTTACCACCACATTTGATTTTTCCACCTTGCTCAACAGTTAATTTTATATTTTTTTCTATAACTTCTAATTGCTTAAAATTACTTAATGGTCCCATTTCAGTATCTTCATCCATAGGAGCACCAATTTTTATTTTTTGAGCTCTCGCAGCAAGCTTATCTATAAATTCATTATAAATTTCTTTTTGTAAATATAACCTTGATCCAGCAATACAACTTTGCCCAGTTGCTCCAAAAATTCCAGCTGTAATTCCATTAATTGCATTTTCTTGATGTGCATCATTAAATACTGCAACAGGACTTTTTCCACCAAGTTCTAAACTTACTTCAGATAAATTTTCAGCAGAATTTCTAATAATATGTCTTGCAGTTTCAGGTCCACCTGTAAATGCAATTTTTTCAACAAGATTATGAGAGGTAAGTGCTTTACCGCAAGGTTCACCAAAACCTGTAATTACATTTACAACCCCTTTTGGTATTCCAGTTTCTTCAACTAATTTTGCAAATTCAAACATTGTTGCTGGAGCAAGTTCTGACGCTTTAATCACTACTGTGTTTCCCATAGCAAGTGCTGGAGCAAGTTTAGTAGCTGTTAAAAACATTTGTGAATTCCATGGAACTATCGCTGCAATTACTCCAATTGGAATTCTAGTTGTTATAGCTTGAATATTTGGTTTATCGATTGGAAGAACTGTTCCTTCAACTTTATCTGCTAGGCCTGCATAGTAATCATAATATTCAGCAATATAATGAGCTTGTTTGTAAGTTTCTCTGTAAAGTTTACCAGTATCAACTGTTTCAACTTTACCTAAAATTTCTGCATTTTCTCTTAATTTAGTTCCTATTGCTCTTAAATATTTTGCTCTTTCTCTCGGTAATAACTTAGGCCATTCACCCTCAAAAGCTTTTTGTGCTGATTTGACTGCTCTATCAACATCTTTACCACTTGCCTCAGGAACTATAGCCCATGGTTTATTATTTTCCGGATTTAAAGTTTCAAATGTTTTTTTACTTTCAGAGTCAACCCACTCACCATTAATAAACATTTTATATTTTTTTAAATCAGGCATTATTAATATGATCTTTTATTGCAATATTTACATCATCTGAACATTCAATACTACACAGATGTTTTCCACCTTTTATCTCAATAAATTTAGAATTAGGCATATCGTTATTTAATTCTCTGGACATTTTAGATGTTGAGCCAGGATCATCCGATCCTGTAAGTATAAGAGTATTAACATCTATTTTTTTTACCTTTGCTTCATTATCTATATAATTTGCAAATAAATCATATGCTTTAATAAAGTTTTCATGGTCCTCACCTGACTTATTTAAAATATTCATAAACTCTTTGTATACGGAAGGATTGTTTTCTAAGTATTTGTCACTAAACCATCTTTTCATTGCAAGTTTAGATATTGGCATATTTTTCTTTGCAAGATTTAATCTATCAATAACTTTCTGCTTTTCTTCATCATTTCTTTTAT
Source organism: uncultured Pelagibacteraceae bacterium (assembly GCA_902554335.1). Lineage (GTDB taxonomy): Bacteria > Pseudomonadota > Alphaproteobacteria > Pelagibacterales > Pelagibacteraceae > Pelagibacter. The sequence goes on along the minus strand of CACDOD010000025.1, from coordinate 1,138 downwards.
ATGTAGTCGCAATCAAGGTTAATGAGTTTAAGTATTTTTTATGTTCAGATGCAAAATCAATAGCTATTAAAGCACCTATTGAAAAGCCTACAAGATTAATTTTATGAATATTTAAATTTACTAATAGATTTTTTAATTGAGATCTAAAATCTTCAATTTTTATAGTATTTTTATTGTTCTTTGTTTTTCCATGTCCTAATAAGTCATAAGTAAGTATAGTTTCATCTTTAAAATAATTAATTTGTTGTTGCCACATACTTTGGTTAAGCCCAACACCATGAATAAAAACTAATGGAATTGACCCTTTATCTTTAAAAAAATAGTGATTTTGATCTTTGTCAAAATTATATGACATTAATTATTCTGAAAGACCCATCTCTTTCATATCTTGATATCTATCACCAGTTCTTGCATGAGCTCTACCATTTGGTGCCCCACCTATTGCAACTACTATTTCATCTTCGTTAGGTGCATCATGAATAGTAAATTCGTGAGTTAGATAAAATGGTCTTAAACCGGCATCCGTTTTATGCATCATTGGGATAGAAATTTTTGATCCTGCTGGTCCTCTTGTATTTGTAAAACTTAAATAAGCAGTTCCTCCTACCGCATCTCTAAATTTGTTTCCGAATCTTAATGTGTGTATGAAAGCTGAGGCATGTTCAATCTCACCGTTTAAACCAACCATTGCTGCTTTTCCATAAGCTAAAATTTTATCACCTGATCCAATTTCTTTTACCAATTCTGGAACTAACAAATCACCTAATTGCGGAGCAAGATCTAAAATTTCTGGTTTCAAATCTTCAACAAAGCCTTTTCCGGCCCAGGGATTTTGAATTACTGCTGCAACAGAAACTAGAAGAACAGGTTCTTTAGCTTTTTTTCCACCTTCTATAAAAGTTTTATCTACAAATTTTGTAAATTTTCTTAACTTTAAATCCATTAGCTTGCTCTTTGGATATTTGCATCCAAAGCGTTTATTTTTGGCATAACTTCTTCTGTAAATAATTTAATACTTCTCATGCTATCTTCATGTTTTACTCCAGGAAAATTTGACCACACTTGAAGGTTTTGGAGATTTAATTCTTGTTGAAGTTCTTTAATTTTACTTACTACATAATCTGGTGTTCCAAATAAA
>CACDOD010000024.1 GCA_902554335.1 uncultured Pelagibacteraceae bacterium | reverse complement strand
TTCAAAAAATTCTTTTGATTTTTGTTTCTCATTTTTAGCAAAGAAATATTCTGCTATTACATATAAAGAATGAGATTTCCATACGTTTTCGTTATTTAATAGCGGTTTAAAAATTGATATTAGCTCATCCTCGCTTGCTTTATTAGAATTAAATAGTCCTTTTTTATAAATAATTAAATTTTTTATTTCTTTATCTAAGTTAGTTTCGTTAATTAAAATATCAAAATATTCATTAATTTCTGCTCGATTACTTAACAAGTTATTATCAAGTAGAAAATATAGTGCTAAAGGAGAATATGTAGAATCTTTGATAACAACTAAACTTTTCATTAATTTAATTGATTGGTTTTGATTATTTGAATCAAATTCAGTTATTGCAAAATTATATTGCTCTGAGATTTTAACTTTTGCTTTTTTTTTATTTTCTATATAAAAAAAATAAGAAAACAAAATTATCAGTAAAATAAAAAAACATATAATTAAAAATTTAGTATTTTTTAAAAAAAAACTTTTTAAATTTATATTGTTCTGATTATTGTTAATTATATTATTTTCATCACTCATTTAAATCATATTTCTAAGTACGTATTGTAAAATTCCACCATTCTTATAATACTCTAACTCATTCTTAGTGTCTATTCTTGACATTACTTTTATCTTTTTAATTTCACCATTAATATATTTAATTTCTAATTCTACCTGCTCAGATGGCTTAATTCCTTTTTCAAGTTTTTTTACAGTAAATAATTCAGAGCCTAGTAAATTTAAATTATTTTTATTTACTCCGTCTATAAATTGTAAAGGCAAAACTCCCATCCCAATTAGATTTGATCTATGTATTCTCTCAAAACTTTCTGCGATTACGGCTTTGACACCTAATAATTTTGTACCTTTTGCGGCCCAGTCTCTAGAAGAGCCTGTTCCATATTCTTTGCCTCCAATTACGACAAGATCTGTTCCTCTGTCTCTATATTTTACTACTGCATCATATATCGGCATTATTTTGTTTTCTGGATATAGTTTTGTAAAACCACCTTCTGTACCAGGAGCCATTTCATTTCTTATTCTAATATTAGCAAATGTCCCTCTCATCATAACCTCGTGGTTTCCTCTTCTTGAGCCATATGAATTATAATCTTTTGGAAGAATTTGATGTTTCATAAAATATTCACCTGTTGGGCTTTCCTTTTGAATTGTGCCAGCAGGAGAAATATGATCTGTGGTTACGCTATCACCTAAAATCAATAAAGGTCTTGCATCTTTAATAGCTTTAAATCCCTCAGGATCAGATGAAAGATTTTCAAAGAATGGTGGTTTTTTAACGTAAGTTGAATTATCGTCCCAATTATAGATACTGGTTTTTTCAGTTTTAATTTTTTGCCATTGATCTGGTCCTTGTAATACGTTTGAATATCTTTGTCTAAACATTTCTGGATTTAAAGATTCTAAAAGAACATCTTCAATCTCCTTATTGCTTGGCCAGATATCTTTTAAAAAAATATCTTTACCATTTTTATCTTTACCAAGAGGATCTTTGTACAAATCTACCTGCATAGATCCTGCTAAAGAATATGCTACCACCAATGGTGGCGAAGCTAAGTAATTGGCTTTTACCAGAGGTGATATTCTACCTTCGAAATTTCTATTTCCAGACAATACTGAAACTGCATAAATATCATTTTCTTTTATTGCATTTGATATGTTTTCAGGTAATGGTCCTGAGTTACCAATACATGTTGTACAACCATAACCAACTAAATTAAATCCTAATTCATCTAAATACTTGTTTAATCCAGATTTATTTAAATAATCAGTAACAACTTGTGAGCCTGGGGCTAAAGATGTTTTTACCCATGGCTTTGTTTGTAATCCTTTTTCAATTGCATTTTTTGCTAAAAGACCAGCACCAATAAGAACATTAGGATTTGATGTATTTGTACATGAGGTTATTGCTGCAATTACAATGGACCCATCTTTTATTTGGAATTCTTCACCTAAAACTGTTGTTGTATTTTCTTTTTTTCTTTTTGCATTTTCCTGAAAATTTTTTTCAAACGACGTTTTTGCATTAGTAAGTAATACTTTATCTTGGGGCCTTTTAGGTCCAGAAATTGTTGGAACAACTGTTGACATATCTAGTCTAACAACATCTGTAAATTCTAAATTCTCACTTGCCCATAATCCTTGTTCTTTTGCATAATTTTCAACAACTTTAATTGTATGCTTTTCTCTTCCAGAAAAATTTAAATACTTTAATGTTTCATCATCTATTGGAAAAAAACCACATGTTGCGCCGTATTCTGGTGCCATATTTGCAATTGTTGCTCTGTCAGCCAAGCTAAGATTTTTAAGACCAGCACCATAAAATTCTACAAATTTTCCAACCACTCCCTTATCTCTTAATATCTTTACAACGGTTAAAACTAAATCAGTTGCTGTGGTCCCTTCTGGTAACTTATTAGTTAATTCAAAACCTATCACTTCAGGTATTAACATTGATATTGGCTGTCCCAACATTCCAGCTTCTGCCTCTATTCCACCAACACCCCAACCTAAAACTGATAGACCATTTACCATTGTCGTATGACTATCAGTTCCAACAAGTGTATCTGGGAATATGTATTCATCATCTCCTGATTTAGCGCTCCATACTACTTTTGATAAATACTCTAAATTTACTTGATGGCAAATACCTGTACCTGGAGGAACAATTCTGAAATTATCAAATGCTTGTTGTCCCCATTTTAAAAATGAATATCTCTCTCCATTTCTCTCAAATTCTATATCAACATTTTTCTTAAGCGAAGATATATTTGCAAAATCATCTACTTGAACTGAATGATCAATAACCAAATCTACTGGTGATAATGGATTTATTTTTTTTGGATCTTTATTTTTATCTTTTACAGCTTCACGCATTGCAGCTAAATCAGCCACTGCCGGTATCCCCGTATAATCTTGTAACAAAACTCTAGTGGGCCTATATGCAATTTCAGTAGTAGATTTTTTTGTTTTGAGCCACTTCTTAATTGCTTCGATCTGACTTTTGGTCACTGTAACCTCGTCTTCAAATCTTAACAAATTTTCTAATAGTACTAATAGTGATTTTGGAAGTTTTGATATCCCATTTAATCCATTTTTTTCTGCTTCCTTTAAAGAAAAATATTTATAATTCTTTCCGTTTATTTCTAAGGATTTTAGACAATTATAAGAATTTTTTTTTCCTGGTTCCATAGTTTATATATAAAAAGTAATTATGCTCAAAAGAAGAAGGCTTGACATAGCATAATTGAAGTATTTAATAAATTTCTCATTTGTCGCAAATTTTCTTAAAAATTTGCCTATAAATGTCCACAAAGTTATACTCGTAGAGGAAAATAACAACGCAAGTAACACTACTTGAGTTGCATAATTAATATAATTTTCACCTAGCTCAACATATGTTGAAACAACAATTATTGCAACAGTTACCCCTTTAGGATTTAAATATTGAAAAAAAAAGGTTTCAATAAATTTTACAGGATTATCTTTCTTTGTTTCATCTGAGGTGTTTGAGGTCGCAATTTTATAAGCTAAGTAAACTAAAAAAATTGTTCCAAGATATTTCATAATAAGTTGAATAATAGGAAATAACTTAAATACATTTATTAATCCAATTGTTAGAAAAAGAACTAAAGAAGTAAATCCGAGTGTTACACCTAAAATATGAGGAATAGTTTTTATTATTCCAAAATTAAATCCTGAGTAGGATGCTACAACGTTATTTGGTCCTGGTGTATACGCTGTAACAAACCAAAATAAAGCTATTGAAACTATTTCTGGATGCATATTTTAAGCAATTGGCAATCCATTCTCGGCATCTTGTGATGGATGAACCAGGGTGACTCTTCCATCTTTGTCTATCGAACCTAATAATAGAAATTGTGATATGACACCTGCAATATTTTTTTCTGGGAAATTACATACGCCAATTATCTGTTTACCAACTAAATTTTCGGTATTATAAAAATGGGTTATTTGAGCTGAGGACTGTTTAATTCCAATTTCTTTACCAAAATCAACTTCAACAACTAATGAGGGTTTCCTGGCTTTCTCGTTTTTTTTTACGCTTAAAACTGTTCCTAATCTAATATCTACCTTATCAAAAATGTCATAGGTTATTTGTTCTTTCATAATAATAATATATAATTAGATTTATGAGTTTAGACAGCAATTTATATGAAAAATCAATCAAGATTTTGACTGATCTTATAAGTTTTAAAACAATATCTGGAAAAGATAATGGTCCTTTGATTGATTATTGTGATGACATATTAAAAAAAAATGGAGTTTCTACATTTAGAGTCTTTGATGGTAATAAAGAAAGAGTAAATCTTTTTGGGACTATTAACGCTAAAAAAAAAAATGGAAAAAAACCATTAATTTTATCTGGACATACCGATGTTGTTCCAGTTTCAAAGGGATGGTCTACAGATCCATTTGTAGCAACTATAAAAGGTGACAAACTATTCGGAAGAGGATCTTGTGATATGAAAGGTTTTATAGCTTGTGTTCTTGCTTATGTTCCAACATTATCTAATATCAATTTAGATAGAGATATTCATTTTTCATTTACATTTGACGAAGAGACAGCTTGCATTGGAGCGCCACTTTTAATTAAAGAATTGAAAAAGAAAAATATTATAGATGGTATTTGTATAATTGGTGAACCAACAAAAATGAAAATTATAGATGCACACAAAGGTATGAATGAATATACAATTTATTTTGAAGGACTTGCTGGACACAGTTCTCAACCACACAAAGGTGTTAACGCAATAGAATTTGCAACAAGATACATAAATAAACTTTTAGATTTAAGAAAAGAATTGATAAAGAGAGCACCAAAAGATTGTATTTTCGATCCACCACACTCAACTTTATCTGTTGGTGGAATATCTGGCGGCATTGCACATAATGTAATTGCAGATAAATGTAAAGTTGAGTGGGAAACAAGACCAGTTGTTAAAGAAGATGGGATATTTGTAACACAAGAAATTGATCGATTTGTTAACGAAGAACTTTTACCGCAAATGAAAAAAATATTTCCTAATTCAAATATTCGTAAAGAAGTAATTGGCGAAGTAATTGGATTTAATAGAATTAAAGAGTCAGAAGCATGTGAGTTTGTATCTAGTATAACAGGAGATAATTCAAGAGAGGTTGTTTCATTCGGAACTGAAGCTGGACTTTTTCAAGAAATTGGAATTAGTACTGTTGTCTGTGGACCAGGTTCTATCGAACAAGCTCATAAAATTGATGAATTTATTGAATTAAATGAATTGAAGAAATGCCTATCTTTTCTTGAAGGTGTAAAAAATAAATCTATTAATTAAAAAAAATCCTGTCACGTTTAAAACGTGACAGGATATCTTTAACCCTTGAGAGAGAGTTTTTTATTTACTTCTATTTGATATTGCTAAGTGAATAACGGCACCTAAAGCAGCACCAATCATCCAAGCATATCCTCCACCACCACCAAGGTTGGCAAAGAAATCATCTAGGCCAAGTACTAAAATATTTGGCCAAACTGTTCCGACAGCTATATATCCTGATAGCACCCATGCTATCATTCCTTTACTATTGAAACCATCATTGTAGTGATATTTACCAGACTTGCTATCTGAGAAAAGATCATCAACATCGATTTTTTGTTTTTTAATGATGTAATAGTCAGTAATCATTATTCCAAACACTGGAGCTAATATTGCGCCTAATGTGTTTACGAATGGAAATAGTCCCATCTTAGTAATCGTTGATACCCACAATCCACCAATTATAAAACCAAATATTGCAGTAATTAATCCACCAACTCTGAAATTTATTTTACTCGGTATCAAATTAGCCAAGTCATATGCAGGTGGCACAAAGTTTGCAACCATGTTTATTCCGACAGTTGCAGCAAAGAATGCAAATGCTGCAATAATTGTAAGTAGTAAATTATCTACTCTTGCTACCATTTCAGTTGGTGAAGCAACATACTCACCAAAAATAGCAATTGTTCCTCCAGTAATCATTAGAGTAATGAAAGAGAAGAAAACAACGTTTCCTACTAGGCCCCATAAATTTCCTTTTTTCATTTCATCTTCATTTTTGACAAATCTTGCGAAGTCACCAAAGTTGATCACAACGGCTGCAAAGTATCCAACCATAATTGAAAATACTGCTAAGAAAGCGCCAAATGATCCTAATCCTTCGAAACCACCAGATCTTTCTCCACCAGAAAATATATTTCCAACTTCTGTTAGTAAGCCTCCACCAGCTTTTGCCCATATTGCTATCATTAAAACAACCATAACAACATAAACAGCTGGACCAGCAAAGTTTAAAAACTTTCTAACTAAATCTATTCCTTGCCAAAACAAATAGACTTGGAAAACTGATACAAATATAAATGAAATCCACATAACTCCTGACATTCCAAGAAGCATTGGCTCACCTTCAATTCCAGTTAAACCTGTTATTAATAATGCAACTGCAGTTGAGGCTGCATAAGTTTGTGCACCATACCAAAACATTGCAACAATACCTCTAGCCATAGCCGGAAAGTTTGCTCCAAATACACCCATACTTACTCGAGCAAATACAGGGTAAGGAATACCATGTTTAACACTTGGTTTTCCTGAAAGGTTTACGAGCCACATAATAAAAAATCCTGCGAGAACTAACGCAAGCATAACTGCCCAACCATTTAAGCCTGATGCTAAAAATAGTGATGCAGCCAAAGTATATCCAAATAAACTTTGAACATCGTTAGCCCAAACGTTAAAGATTTCAAACCATCCCCATTTTTTTTCACTACTCGGGGTAGGTGCTAAATCTTTATTGTATAATTTAGAAGATCTTGACATATCTCCCTCCTTTGTTGATTAAACAATAAGTTTTTGGCTATTTAATAAAATAAAATATTTTATAAGTATTTATTAGTGTTGTAAGAGAACGCGTATTAACCCCATAATGTTCATATAAATAAAAAACCCAAAACGTTCAGTAAGTACAAAACCCATTATGAAATTTTATTTTTAATAATTCTAATTATTAGCTCCAACCACCAACAGACTTTACTTCAAGGAATTCTATTAAACCTTCTTTGCCTGCTTCTCTTCCAATTCCAGAATGTTTGTAACCACCAAAAGGTGCATCTACTGCAATTCCTGCACCATTCACATCAACCATTCCTGATCTTAATTTTCTGGCCACACGTTGAACTTTCTCTCCGTCCTGGGTTTGAATATAATTTGTTAAACCATAATCGGTATCGTTTGCTATTTCGATTGCTTCTTCCTCTGTGTCAAAAGGTATAACTGATAAAACTGGTCCAAAAATTTCTGTCCTAGCAATATTCATACTATTATTTACGTCTGCAAAGACTGTTGGTTTTACATAATAACCATCTTTTAAACCATCAGGTTTTCCAGGGCCTCCTGAAACTAGTTTGGCACCTTCATCAATCCCTTTTTGAATTAGACCCTGTATTTTGTTAAATTGAGTTTCAGAAATAACTGGTCCTATGTGCTCACCTTCTTTATTTGGATCATCAACCTTAAAATTATCAGCATATTTTTTTAATCTTTGGACTGCTTCATCATACATAGATTTTTCTACCAACATTCTTGTTGGTGCATTACAAGATTGACCTGAATTTCTAAAACATCTCAAAGCACCCCTTTCAATAGCTTCGGGGTCTGCATCTTTAAATATTATGTTTGCACCTTTTCCACCTAATTCTAGGCTTACTCGTTTAAAATCTTTTGCAGCATTTTGTGAAATTAAAGCTCCAGCTCTAGTTGATCCAGTAAATGAAATCATATTTACATCTGGATGGCTTGTCAAAGCATCACCTGTAATTGCTCCATCACCATTTACTAAATTAAAAACACCTTTTGGAAATCCTGCTTCATCAATCAATTCTGCAATAATAATTGCTGATAATGGTGCAAGTTCTGAAGGCTTTAAAACCATTGTACAGCCTGCTGCAAGTGCTGGGATAACTTTTAAACAAACTTGATTTATAGGCCAATTCCATGGAGTTATTAATGCACAAACACCTTTTGGCTCATATAAAATTCTTTGATTTTTAGCGTGATCTCCCAACCCTCTTTCAAATTGAAAATCTTTTAGATATCTTATAAAGGATTTAATGTGACTTGCTCCAGTTCCAGTTTGGAGTTTAGTTGAAAAGTCCTTTGGTGCTCCCATTTCTAAAGTTATAGCCTCAGAAATATCATTCCATCTTTTTTTATATAAAACATAAAGTTTTTCTAATAACTCAATTCTCTCTTCTTTGATTGAAAATCCCCAGCTATTAAATGCTTCTTTCGCAGCAACAACAGCATCGTGAATATCTTCTTTTCCACCTAAAGAAATTACCGCACATGCTTTTTCAGTAGCTGGATTAATAACTTCAATATTTTGTTTATTCTTTGGTGCTGTCCAAGTGCCATTAATATAAAAATTTTTCTTTTCTAACATATTTAAAAATTATCCTTTCTTTATTTTTTTGCAAATAAATTTGTTAATTCATATACTATAGT
>CACDOD010000023.1 GCA_902554335.1 uncultured Pelagibacteraceae bacterium | reverse complement strand
CGTGTAAAAATTTTGCAAGCTTAATAGGTGTTTGACCTCCAAATTGTGCTATTACTCCAACAAGTCTACCTTTTGATTTTTCTTTTAGAATTATATTATGAACGTATTCTTCTATTAAAGGTTCAAAATACAATCTATCGCTAGTATCATAATCTGTTGAAACAGTTTCAGGGTTACAATTTATCATTATGGTTTCAAAACCTGCTTCTTTAAGAGAAAAACTAGCTTGACAACAACAATAATCAAATTCTATACCTTGACCAATTCTATTTGGCCCACCCCCAAGAATAATAATTTTTTTCTTAGTAGTTGGGTCAGCCTCACAGTCTGTTTTTAATGTTAAATTCCTTTGATATGTAGAATACATATAAGGTGTAAATGACTTAAATTCTGCCGCACAGGTATCAACCCTTTTAAATACTGGAAATACCTTTAGAGCAATTCTTTTTGATCTTACGACTTTCTCTTTTAATCTTGTAATATTAGATAATTTTTTATCAGAAAATCCTATTGATTTAATTCTATTAAATTCTTCAAAAGTTTTAGGAAGACCTTTTTTTCTAATATAATTTTCCTCATTAACAAGCTCTTTAATTTGATTTAAAAACCAGGGATCCACTTTTGATAATTTATACACTCTATCTAAACTTATTTTTTTTCTAAAAGCTTCTGCTATTAAAAGTAATTTATTTGGAACATTTACTTTTAATTGTTTTAAAATTTCATTTTTAGAATAATTAAAAATATTATCTAACCCAGATAGACCAGTTTCAAGAGAAACCAATGCTTTTTGAAAAGATTCTTTAAAATTCCTTCCAATTGCCATCGCTTCACCTACCGATCTCATTGAGGTACCCAAAACAGCTTTTGAGTCTGAAAATTTTTCAAACGTAAATCTAGGTATTTTTGTTACAACATAATCAATTGTTGGTTCAAATGAAGCTGGAGTTACTTTTGTTATTTCATTTTTAAGTTCATCTAAAGTGTATCCAACGGCTAGTTTAGCTGCAACTTTAGCAATTGGAAAACCAGTTGCTTTCGACGCTAGAGCAGAAGATCTTGAAACTCTAGGGTTCATTTCAATTATAACCATTCTTCCATTTTTAGGATTTATTGCAAATTGCACATTTGAACCACCAGTCTCTACACCAATTTTTCTTAAACATGCAATAGAAGCATTTCTCATAACTTGGTATTCTTTGTCCGTTAGAGTTAGAGCTGGCGCTATCGTGACAGAGTCTCCAGTGTGAGTCCCCATAGGATCTATATTTTCTATAGAACAAATTATTATACAGTTGTCATTTCTGTCTCTTACAACTTCCATTTCAAACTCTTTCCATCCATCAAGACACTCTTCAACAAGTACTTGATTTTGTGGCGACTCGTGCATTCCTTCTTTCACTGTTTTTAGAAAATCTTTTTTTGTTCTTGCTATTCCTCCACCTAAGCCACCCAGAGTAAAAGATGGTCTAATAATTGCTGGTAATCCAATTTTTCTTAATGTTTGTTTTGCTTTTTTAAAGTTGTTTAAAATCTCAGACTTTGGAAGATCAATTCCAATATCAGACATATTTTTTCTAAATTTTTTTCTATCTTCAGCGTTCTCTATTGCATTAGAATTTGCACCTATTAGCTCAATCTTATATTTTTTAAGCAATCCAATTTTTTCAGCTTTTATTGCTAAATTTAAAGCAGTTTGTCCTCCCATAGTGGGAAGAATTGCTTCTGGTTTTTCTTTTTTAATTATTTCTTCAAGAACCTCAATTGATATTGGTTCTATATATGTTTTATCAGCAACACCGGGATCAGTCATAATAGTTGCTGGATTAGAATTAATTAATATTACTTTGTAACCTTCATCTTTAAGTGCTTTACATGCCTGCGTTCCTGAATAATCAAATTCACATGCTTGGCCAATAATAATTGGACCTGCTCCAATTACTAAAATTTTTTTAATATCTTTTCTTTTTGGCATATTTTTTTATTTCATAAATAAATTCGTTGAATAAATAATGACTATCTTGTGGACCAGGATTTGACTCTGGATGATACTGTACAGAAAAAACTGGTTTATTTTTTAGTTTGATTCCTTCAATAGAATTATCAAAAAGAGATTTATGTGTAATCTCAACATTCTTAGGTAAACTTTCTTTTAAAACTTCAAAACCATGGTTTTGACTCGTTATTTCTACTTTATTTAAGATTAAATTTTTAACAGGATGATTTGCCCCTCTATGTCCTAGCTTCATTTTTTTTGTTTTAGCATTTAATGCTAGTGCAAGAATTTGGTGACCCAAACAAATTCCAAAAATTGGCAAACCAGATTTAATTAAACTTTGAACTATAGGAATTGAATATTTGCCAGTCGCAGCAGGATCCCCGGGACCATTTGATAAAAATATTCCATGTGGCTCTAGTTTTAATAAATTTTCAACACTTTCTTTACAGGATACAACTTTTACGTCACAATCAAAGTTAGAAAAGTATCTTAAAATATTTTTCTTAATCCCATAATCTATTGCAATAACTCTAAATTTTTTTTTATTATTTTTTTTATATCCTTCATCTTTATTCCATGTCTTAAAACCTTTCCAAGTATAATTTTTTCTAGTTGATACTTCATTTGCTAGATCCATTCCATTTAGTCCAGGCCAAGCAATAGTTTTTTTTATAAGTTTTTTTATGTTAAATTTTCCCGATTTATTATTAGAAATAGTGCCTTTAGGTGCACCTTTGTCTCTTATGAAATTAGTTAAACTTCTAGTATCTAGTCCAGTTATTCCTACTATTTTATTTTTTTTAAGCCATTCGTTTAAATGTTTAAGAGATCTATAATTTGATGGATTTGTTATTTCTGAATTAAAGATGACGCCTCTAGTCCAAATTTTGTCTGACTCTATATCCTCATTATTTGTACCAACATTACCAATGTGAGGAAAAGTGAAGTTAATTATTTGTCCTGCATAAGATGGATCAGATATAATTTCCTGATAACCTGTTAAAGATGTATTAAAACAAACTTCCCCGGTTGCTTCACCCTGATAACCTAGCCCAATACCTCTGAAGATCCTTTTATTTTCTAAAATTAAAATAGCTGACGGAAATTTTGATTTAATTGCAATTTTATTTTTGTGTTTTTCTTTCAATTACAACTCATGAGTTAAAGGTTAATACAATAAAACCTTTATTTGCACAACACCTCTATAACAATTTTTTTAAAAAACAATTTTTTCTTTTGAAGAAACTTAACTATAAAGTAAGTTAAAAAATATGAGCTTAAGAGAAAAAATTGGGACAGATTATAAAAATGCTTTAAAATCTAAAGACAAAAACAAAATATCAACTTACAGGTTAATTTTAGCTGGCATTAAAGACTTGGACATTAACAATAGGTCGGGTCCTGAAAAAAAGGAAACTGATGATGAGGATGTTAAAAAACTACTGAAAAAAATGATTAAACAAAGGTCCGAATCGATAGAAGTTTACAAAAAAAATAACAGAAGTGATTTATTAGAGATTGAGCAAGGTGAAGTTGCTGTTCTTACTGAATATCTTCCAAAACAGTTAAGTGATGAGGAAACTAAAAAGATTTGTTCAGATATAGTCTCTTCTTCAGGTGCGTCTTCTATAAAAGACATGGGAAAAGTTATGGCAGAATTAAAAAAAAATTATGCCGATACTGTTGATTTTGCAAAAGCAGGAATGATTTTAAAAGAGCTACTAAAGAAATGATGAAATATCCAAAAGATTATCTTGATGAAATTAAAGCAAGATTAAAAGTTTCAAATGTAGTTTCAAGAACAGTCAGTCTCAAAAAAAGAGGCAAAGAGTTTGTAGGTCTTTCTCCTTTTAAAAATGAGAGAACCCCATCCTTCACTGTAAATGATGAAAAAGAATTTTATCATTGCTTTGCCACTAGTGAACATGGGAATATTTTTGATTTTGTGATGAAAACTCAAAATTTAAGATTTGGAGAAGCAGTAAAATTTTTGGCAAGCTTAGCTGGCATGAAGCCATATGTTTTTTCTAAAAATGATGAAAAACGAGAAAAAGATTGGACTACATATAAAGAAATATATCAAAACTATATTGAATATTTTCATAACGAATTGCTAAAAAACAAAAATTCTAACGATGCAAAGTCATACATTAAAAGTCGTGGTTTAAAACTCGAGGAAGTAAAAGATTTTAAAATTGGTTATGTTACGAATGAAATTAATTTTTATGATTCGCTCCTAAAGAAATTTAATGAGACAGATGTGAAGAATTCAGGAATATTCTATTTTGATGAAAAAAAACAAAAATATATAAATAGATTTAGAGGAAGAGTAATATTTCCAATTAAAAATATATCTGGAGACTCCATAGCAATAGGTGGAAGAGCAATTAATAATAATTATTTAGCAAAGTATATCAATTCTCCTGAAACTCAATTTTATAAAAAAGGATCTAATTTATATAATTTAGATAAATCAAGAAAGTTATCAAACAAATTTGATTATGTTTACTTAGTTGAAGGATATATGGATGTAATAGGACTATATAAAAACGATATAAAAAATGTTGTGGCAAATTTAGGTACAGCCCTTACACCGCGACAAATTTCAATTCTTGACCAATTCTTTAATAAAATAATAATTTGTTTCGATGGGGATGAAAGTGGTTATAAAGCAGCATTGAGAGCAGCAGAAAACTCAATAGCTGAGCTAAAACCTAATAAAGAAATATTATTTTTATTTTTACCTGATAGTCATGACCCAGATAGTTATGTTAATAAATTCGGAAAAGATAAATTCATTGATTTTTCAAATCAAAATTTTATAGAGATACATAAATTTATTTACAATCATTATTATAAAGAGGTAGATAACAATCCATCATCAAAAGCAATATTTGAAAAAAAATTAAAATCTATTGCCTCTGGAATTAAAGATAAATATATTAAAAAATACGTACTTGATTTTTATTTGGAGGAAATATCTAAGCTGTCTCCAAATATTGATAGAAAAGGCAAATATATAAAAAAAATAAACACCAGATCACTTCAGAGTACTCAAAAATATTATAATGAAACAAAATCTTTAACTTCAATTGAGATTAAGGAATTTTCTTTTTTATACATAATTATAAATAAACCAGAATTTATAAGAGATAACTATTATTTAATAGAGAATGTAAAATTATTCTCAAATGAGAACAAAATTTTATTTGATGAATTAATTAGACAAAGTAATAATTTTAAGAATTTTGATTTGAGTAAACTGAGTATAGACCAAAGTTTAATTAATAGAGTTTTCAAATATGCCTCAGTGAAAAATATTTTACAGAAAAATTCTGATGATTATGAAAAAATTGAAGGTATTTTAACAGAAGTAATAAGAGACCTTAAAAATCATGAATTAGAAATTCGAATCCAAGATCTAGAGGAAAAATTTTCGAAAGATCTAAGCGAGGATACATTCAATCAGTTAAAAGAGCTTAAAAAATTACAAAATTTGAATTAATTAGCATAAAAATACTCATAGATTTTTCAAAATTAATCAATATATATCATTGGTTTATTGTGGAAAAAATCATTACAAAATCATTCGCCAGATTAATGGGCAGAGGTATTCATAGGGGTTTCATTACCTATGAAGAATTATTTAAATCACTAGGTAAAAGAAATTTATCGCAAGAAAATTTATCTCAAGCTTTTATACATATCTTGGATGAAAAAATATTTTTAGTCGAAAAGAAATCAGATTTTAAAGCACTAAAGAAAAAAGATAGGCCAACAAAAGAGGAGGGTAAGGCATCTGAAAAAAGTGATGACCCAATCAGAATGTACCTCAGAGAAATGGGTGGAGTTGAACTATTATCAAGAGAAGGTGAAATAGCAATAGCAAAACGAATTGAAGCAGGAAAAAATGTTATGCTTGAGGCACTGTCACAAAGTCCAATTACATCGAACCAAATAAAAGATTGGAATGAAAAATTAAATAAAAATGAAATATTAGTTCGAGAGATAATTGATATTGATACAAATTATATGGAAGATGAAGTTTCAGAAAATGATTCAAAAAAAGATGAAGAAGGAAATGAATCAAATAATTCAAATAATACTAATAATGATGATGACGAATTTAATCCTACTCTTGCAGCTATGGAGGAAGAAATTAAGCCAAAAATTCTAAAAACAATAAATATTTTATCAAAAGAATATTCTAAGCTAGCAAAATACCAATTAGAAAAACTTATGTGCATATTAAATTCAAATCAATTTTCAAAATCAAAAGAAAGAAATTTTGCTAAAATAAATGAAACAATTCTTGAAAATATTAAAACATTACAACTATCTCCCTCTGTATTGGAGGAATTAGTACAGAAACATTATGATCAAAACAAAAAAATTGTTTCTTTAGAAGGTAATCTTTTAAGATTAGCTTTAGAACATAAAATAAGTAGAGAAGAATTTATAAAATTCTATATAGGAAACGAAATAAATCCAAATCTAAAAAAGTTTTTAGATACAAACGTAGTATGGAGTAAATTTTTTCAAAAAAATAAGGATGAATTTAAAAACATAAGAGAAAGATTGGTAGAAATTAGTCATAAACTAGGAGTATCAGTTACAGACTATAAAAAATTAGTTAGCAGAATTCAAAAGGGTGAAAAAGAATCAAGAATAGCAAAAAAAGAAATGGTTGAAGCTAATTTACGATTAGTGATTTCAATCGCAAAAAAATACACCAATAGGGGTTTGCAATTTTTAGACCTTATACAAGAGGGCAATATTGGTCTTATGAAAGCCGTAGACAAATTTGAATACAGAAGAGGCTATAAATTTTCAACATATGCTACATGGTGGATAAGACAGGCCATCACAAGATCAATTGCAGATCAAGCTAGAACAATCAGAATTCCAGTTCACATGATAGAGACTATAAATAAAATCGTTAGAACACAAAGATTAATATTGAGTGAATATGGTAGAGAGGCTACACCAGAGGAGCTTGCAAAAAAACTTAGAATGCCATTGGAAAAGGTAAGAAAAGTTTTAAAAATTTCAAAAGAACCTGTATCTCTTGAAAAACCAGTTGGAGATGAAGAAGATAGTAGTCTTGGAGATTTTATTGAAGACACAAAGGCTCTAGATCCAATGGATCAAGCAATTAAATCAAATTTAAGCGAGGCCACAACAAAAATTCTTTCTACACTTACACCAAGAGAAGAAAGAGTGCTAAGAATGCGATTTGGTGTTGGAATGAACACTGATCATACATTAGAGGAAGTAGGTTTACAGTTCTCCGTTACTAGGGAAAGAATAAGACAAATAGAAGCAAAAGCACTTAGAAAATTAAAGCACCCAAGTAGATCTAAACAATTAAAAAGTTTCTTGGAAAGCTAGTTTAAGATTTTTTAGAAATTAAAATTATTGTTGAAATAGTCAAATAATAATAAATTGTCATAGTGAATCTAAATTATAAAAAAATAAATTTCCATAATAGTTTCTCAAATACTTATTTTTTATTACTTTTTGCTATGATACCTGCATCAATATTATTTGGGCCCGCAATTTCGTTAAGCAATATTTTAATAATTATCATCAGCTTTTTATTTATATTTTTTAGGATAAACAGCCATTTTTTATTAAAAGATAAATCAATAATAATGTTAGTAATCTTGTATTTATATCTTATATTAAATTCATCAATTTCCATTGATTTTGAAATAAGTGTACGAAGAAATTTTGGATTTTTAAGATATATATTATTATTTATTGCAATAAATTATTTTTTTCAAAAAAAAGAAAATTTATATAATCTAAATAAGATTTGGTTAGCAATAATCTCTTTAGTATTAATTGATATTGCTTATGAATTCAATACTGGTCATAATATTCTTGGATTTGAAGCAGACAATAAAAAAAGAATTGTAAGTTTCTTCAAAGACGAGGCAATTGTTGGCGCTTTTATCAATGGTTTTATTTTCGTTTTAATCGGCTTTTTATTTGTAAATTATGAAAAAAAAAATAATTTACAAAAATTTTTGATTTACGCTTTTATAATTTTTGTAATTTCTTGTATGATATTTACTGGTGAAAGATCAAATACCATTAAACTTTTTGTGGGATTATTTTTATTTTTTTGGCTTAATAACAAAATAAATTTTAAATATAAATTATTTTTTGCTTTATCTGGCTTATGTATTTTTCTTTTTAGTTTTTACCAATTTACAGAAATTAAACACAGATATTACAATGATATAATTCTTAAATTTTCAGACGAAGATAAAAGAAAAAATTATATATATTTTCAACTTTATAAATCAGGTATTGAAGTCTTTAAAACAAAACCATATTTTGGAGTAGGTAATAAAAACTATAGAGTTGTAACATGTGGAATTCCAAATAAAGAATTAATTTGTAACTCTCATCCTCACCAAATTTATTTAGAATTTCTGTCAGAACATGGTGTCCTAGGAACACTGATTTTACTAGGAATAATATTTTATTTATTATTTAAAAATTTAAAGATTATATTGCTTTCAAGAAATTTTATACAAATTGGATGTTTTTGTTATTTATTGACTGTTTTTCTTCCACTTTTACCCGGAGGTTCATTTTTTTCTGATTTCAATGCAACAATGTTTTGGATAAATTTTTCGCTTTTTTATGCTTCTAATTTAAATACAAATATATTCACCAGAGCTTAAATTAGAAATTGATAATTAATAAATTTGGAATAAATTAAACGGTTCATGGGCCTTTAGCTCAATAGTAGAGTGTTCGCTTGACATGCGAAAGGTAGTAGGAGCGTAACCTACAAGGCCCACCAAATTTTCTTAGTTTGTAGAGTATTCAAAGATCTTTCTGCCACTTTCGCTAATGTTAGTCTCAGATATTATTTTTGCATTTTTAAGCAATATATCTTTAAAATTTTTTTCATTATAATCTTTGAA
>CACDOD010000022.1 GCA_902554335.1 uncultured Pelagibacteraceae bacterium | reverse complement strand
CATTATTTAATGCATTTTTAATCGCATAATCCAAAGGTGGAAGACCAGTAGATCCCTCGTACCAGGATTTTTTCATTTTTCGATTATGTTTAAAAAAATTTCTAGTTTCCATTTCATCAGAAAAATTTTGATAAATTCCTCTCATAAATTCTCTCCAGCCAATAACTTGTCGAATATAACCTTCAAGAGAATTTAATCTAATTTTGTTTTTGTTGTGAAAATCTAAAACTTTTTTTATTATTATCTCAGGAGTGATTAAACCTAAATTAATATAAGGGCTTAATGCACTGTGAAATAATATATTTTCTTTTTGATCAACTGCATCCTCATAATCACCAAATAAATTTGATTTTTCTTTGATAAAAAAATTTAGTAATTTCATAACATCTTCATATTCAGTAGCAAACCAGAATTCTTTTGTACTACCAGGGTGGTCTTTAAAAACTTTTTCTATAATCGGTTTAAGTTTTTTTGTATGTATTGTTTCATTTATTTTAGGAAACTTTGGAATTGTTATGTTTTTAGGAAGTTTATTTCTATTTTCATCATCAAAACTCCATTTTCCACCCTCAGGATTTCCATCTTTTTTCATTAAAAAATTTAGCTCTCTTCTAGTTTCTTTATAAAAAACAGCCATAAAAGGTTTTTTTGATTTTGATAAATATTTTTTAAAATTTTCTCTTGAGTTTAAAAACATTGGCGTTTGAATAACAGTCCATTGAATTTTTTCTTTTTTAAAATATTGTGAAATTTTTTTCTCAAAAAATTTATCTTCAATTTCAAAACTTGATACTTCTGAAATTTTGTGTGTCTTTATAGTTTTTTTTAATTTTTCTATATAATCTGATTTAAATGATTTATCTTCAATTGGCGAATATTGAATTTTGAACTTATTTTTCTTTAGTTTATCTGCATGCGACCTCATAGCAGAAAGAAATAATAGTATTTTCTGTTTATGGTGTTTTTCATAGGTACATAGTTGGTAATCCTCTGCCATAAAAAAGATATGGTTTTTTCTGAATTTTTTTAAGTATTTTTCAGAAAAAAGCTGATTTCCAAGTAGAAAAAATAATTTCATTACCTATATATAACTTTTTAAAAAATATATGTCAGATAAATATTTAGTAGTCGGTGCCACAGGTTCAATAGGGTCAAATTTAGCAGATCAATTGCATGCTTCTGGCAAAGAAATTCATTTAGTGGGTAGGAACGAAGATAATACAAAAACCTTAGCACAAAAATTAAATTGTAGTTTTACTGTTGTTGACGTTTTAAAAGACGGTTTTGTTGAAAGAATTAAGAAAGATATTCAAGACATTAAAGGTATAGCATATTGTGTAGGGTCTATTGATCTAAAACCATTAAGAATGGTTAATGAAAATGATTTTAATAAATGCATGAAATTAAATTTATATTCTGCGGTAGATTTAATTAAAGGTTTTCAAGAAAGTCTAAAAAAAAACAAAGGATCTATTGTTTTATTTTCTACTGTTGCTGCACAAAGAGGTTTTACAAATCATTCTATTATTGCATCAACAAAAGCAGCTGTTGAAGGATTAACAGTATCTTTAGCAGCAGAGTTTGCCCCGAATATCAGGGTAAATTGTATTGCTCCAAGTTTAACAAATTCTAAAATAGCAGAACCAATGCTAAAAAATAAAGTATTGGCCGAAGGTATTGCAAAAGCTCATCCTTTAAAAAGACTGGGTGAGGGAAAAGATTCTGCTTCACTTGCAAAATTTTTAATCACAGAAGATAGTTCGTGGGTTACTGGTCAAATTATAGCTGTGGATGGTGGAAGATCGAAATTATCTTAAATTAATTTTTTTGTGATCTCTTGAAACACTCAATTGTATTTTTTAATAAACAAGCAATTGTCATTGGTCCAACGCCACCGGGCACAGGTGTTAAAGCTTTAGCTACTTTTGAAACTTCATCAAAAGCAACGTCTCCGACAATTCCCTTTTCTGTTTTATTAATCCCTACATCAATAACAATTGCATCTTTCTTAACCCAATCGCCTTTTACAAGTTCAGGAATACCAACTGCTGCAACTATTATATCTCCTTTTAAACACTCACCTTTTAGATCGGCAGTTTTAGAGTGAGTTATAGTTACGGTACAATTTTCTTTGAGCAAAAGTTGTGTCATTGGTTTACCATTTAAATTTGATCTACCAACCACTACAGCTTTTTTTCCACTTAAATTTGGTTCAATTTTTTTAATTAATAAATAGCATCCAAGAGGTGTACATGGAACTGAGCTCTCATATCCAGATGAAAGATTTCCTACATTCATTGGATGAAAACCATCAACATCTTTTCCTGGATAAATAGCTTCAATTACTTTTTGTTTATCAATATGTTTTGGAAGAGGTAATTGAACAAGTATACCTGAAACGGTATCATCATTGTTTAGCTCGTCAATTTTTTCTAAAACAGTTTTTTCTTCAACTGTTTCGGGGTAACGAATGACCTCTGACTTTAGTCCAACTTCGTTCGCAGATTTTTCTTTATTTTTTACATAAATTTTACTTGGAGCAAGCTCGCCAATTAAAATAACTGTTAAACCTGGAACTTTATTATGTTTGTTTTTTAATTCAGCAACTTCCTTTTTTAATTCTTCTCTTAGCTCTGCTGCCGCTTTTTTTCCATCGATTAAAATCATAGTTTAGAATATCATTGGTGCAATGTAGAGCTTCATACACATTTCGATAAACCAAATCAACAAAAGAAGTATAATAGGAGATATATCAAAGGCTCCCAAATTTGGTAAAAATTGCCTGATCTTTCTT
The DNA here is from genome assembly GCA_902554335.1 of uncultured Pelagibacteraceae bacterium. Classification (GTDB taxonomy): domain Bacteria; phylum Pseudomonadota; class Alphaproteobacteria; order Pelagibacterales; family Pelagibacteraceae; genus Pelagibacter. The sequence goes on along the minus strand of CACDOD010000022.1, from coordinate 7,514 downwards.
AAAAAAGGTTCTGTTAAACGATATGTAAAATCTAGTATCATATAAACAAACCTATTAGAAGTATTAATAACGTTAAAGGCAACCAACCAGCTGATCACAACATTAGCTATTACAACATAAGAATATAATTTTAAAATTTGTAAAGCTAAGTAAAAAATTGCAATCATTTCTTCTCAACGTAGATTGATTGACTCGGAAACGCAAAAGCTGCTCCATTTTTTTCTACAATCTGTTTAATTGCTAATGCTAGATTTTCTTTTACTTCAAGCCAATTGTTCCAGCTTTCTGAGTTTGTAAAACATCTCACATACATATCAATTGAACTATCAGCGAATTTATCTATCCTAACTGCTACACCAATTGACTTATTAAAATCATCACTAATGTTAATATGACTTTCAATCTCATTTCTGATTTTTTTTAGTTGATCAATTGTAGTGTCGTACTGAAGATTAATTGTCCAACTGATTAACCAGTTGGTAGTTTGGGAGACATTTATCACAGCATTTTCTGCAAATTGAAAGTTAGGTATAATTGCAAGCGATTTATCAAATTTTCTTATTGTAGTTGATCTAAAGCCTATTTTTTCTACTATGCCCTCAATTATCCCTTCTACTAAAATCCAATCTCCCATTTTAAATCTTTTTTCAACTAACACCAAGATCCCAGATATTAAATTCTTGAATAAATCTTGAGCACCTAAAGCTACAGCAACACCAAATAAACCTAAACCAGCAATTATTGGTCCAATTTTAATTCCCCATAATTCTAAAACAGCCGCAGCTCCTAAAATAAAAATTAAAATTTTAATTGATTTAACAATCCAACTTATTAATTCTCTAGTTAGAATTTTTCCCAAACCACTTAAAACATAAGAAACAGGCTCAACAATTTGATGGATTACCCAAAATATTAATATTGTTATTAAAGTTCTATTAATATTATTTACAAACTCTCGTGTATCATTTTCAAAAGTCATATAATAACTAGCAAAAAAAAAGCCGAGTACAATGGGAAGAAATCTTGCCGGTCCAATTAATGAACTTACAAATGTATCATCTAATTTATTGGTAGTTCTTTTAGAAATAATCTCTAATTTTTTAATAATTAGTTTGCTAATAATTCCTCTAAAAATTAAAAATAAAAGGAAAATTCCAATTCCAATGAGTATTTCGTAAAAATTAATTCCTAAAATACCTTTTTCCCAGACTGATAAAAATAAATCTTTAAAATTTACAAAAACATCCATATCAAACTTTATATAATAAAAACTCTTCTTCTCCTGGACTAAATAAAAATATTTTTTTCCACTTTACTTCATTCAAAACAGAAGATGTTTTCTCTCCTATACACATTAAATTGGTATTCATCCAGCTGTCAATCAATTGATATTTTTTTATTATATTTAAGAAGCTTTTTGAACTATTTTCAGAGTATACATAAACAATATCTGGTATATTTTTTTTAAGCTCTTGAATAAAATCATCTTTAATCTCATCATTATGTTCTACAGAGTAATTAATAATTCGTACTATCTCATATCCTTCGTTACTAAGATCTTTATCTAAATTAAAAGAAATGAGTTTACCACTTACATATAGAACCTTCCCATCTTTTTTTTTGTGATTTTGTAATATTAATTCTTTGAGCGCTCTCACATTGCCATCGGCTGCAATTACATTTTGAAAGCCTGAGGCCCTTGCAAATTTTTCTGTAGTAGACCCAACACAAAAACATTTAAGTGTCTTGTTTATGTTATCTAAGTTTAAGTGTTTTATAGAGTTTGAACTTGTAAAAATAATTGCAGAAAAATCATTAAAATTTATTTCTTTATATTCTATTTTTTTTATTTTAATTAATGGTAAATGTGAAACGGCATAACCTAATTCTTTAAACTTGGTTATTAAATCTGAACAATCTTCTAAAGGTCTTGTTAATAATATATGCATTATTTTTTATAAGTATCTTTTGCCTCTGATTTAAGATAATTTCCTAATTCTGCACTCGCATTTAAAAAATTTGAAGGAACATCTTTAACTTTCTTATAATATCTTTTTTTACCATCAATTGAAAAAAGTTCACCAGAAATTTCAAAATTATTTTTATTTACTTTAGAAAAAACTCCAACAGCTGTATGGCAATCACCCTCCAAGATACTTAATACTTTACGTTCGGATAAAGCTGAAACGCTAGAAACTTTGTCGTTTACTTTACTAAGAAGATTAATGATATCATCATCTTCTATTCTGCATTGTAATGAAACAATTCCCTGGCCTGCGCTTGGTATAATTTTTTCTGTAGAAAATTCTTCTGAAATCAAATTATCCAATTTTAAAGATTTTATTCCAGCCTTAGAAAGTATGACGCCATCATAATCATTGTTATTCAGCTTAGATATTCTTGTATCCACATTTCCTCTTATAGTTTTGTAATTTAAATCATTTCTTATTCTCTTTAATTGAAACTCTCTTCTAAATGAAGAGGTGCCAATAATAGAATTTGAATTTAATTCACTAAGTTTTTTTTTGTCTCTTGTTATAAGTATTTCTTCTGGAAAACTTCTTTTCAAAAAACAATTTGTTATTAGGCCTGCTGTTTCCTCCGAAGGCATATCTTTTAAGGCATGTACCGCTAAGTCTATTTTTTTAGTAATTAAATCCTCTTCTATTTTTTTTGAAAATAATCCTTTTCCACCAATATCCGAAAGTCTATCTTTATGGTTTTGATCGCCTTCAGTAGTAATTCTAATTAGCTCAATTTTACCTGAAAAAACTTTAGCTATTTCATCTTTTGCACGATTAGCATAAATGAGGGCTAATTTACTAGCCCTAGTCCCAATTAAAATTTTATTTTTTTTCATTAATTGTTTTATATTTAAATCTTATAATCTAATTGTACTATCTAAAAAATTATGAACAAAAAAATTACAATTTTAGGCATTGAATCTAGTTGCGATGAGACTGCCGTATCTATCATCCAAGAGAAAAATGGACAAATAAAGATTTTATCAAATATAGTATCAAGTCAATTCGATATTCATAAAAAATTTGGGGGAGTTGTTCCAGAATTAGCTGCAAGAGCACACGTGGAAAAAATTGATTTGATTGCTGAAAAAGCAATTTTAGACAGCAAAATTAAACTTGATGAAATTGATGCAGTAGCAGCAACTGCTGGACCAGGCCTAATAGTTTGTTTAACTGTTGGGCTAAATTTTGGAAAAACATTGGCAGCATCTTTTGACAAACCATTTATTGCAGTTAACCACTTAGAAGGACATGCTCTAAGTCCAAAACTAAATTCTAATTTAGAATTTCCATATCTATTACTGTTAATCTCAGGAGGTCATACACAATATCTTTCTGTTGAGAGTTTAGGTAAATACAAAAGACTTGGAACAACAATAGATGATGCGCTGGGAGAGGCTTTTGATAAAACTGCAAAAATTATCGGAATAGAATTTCCAGGTGGACCAAAAATAGAAAAATATGCTGTGAAAGGAAATAAAAATAGATTTAAATTACCAAAACCAATAATAAGTAGAGGAGGGTGTAATTTATCTTTTGCAGGATTAAAAACTGCAATTTTACGAATTCAGTCTGAAATAAAAACTAAGCAAGATAAATTTGATTTAGCTGCTTCTTTTCAAAAAACTATAGAGGAAATACTTCACGAAAAAACAAAAAGAGCTTTTGAAATTTATTTAAGTAAAAACAAATCTTTAAAGAGAACATTTGTTGTTGCAGGAGGTGTTGCTGCAAATCAGGGTATAAAAAAAACATTAGTAAATTTATCAAATAAAAATAAATTTGAATGCTTATTCCCTGACATAAATTTATGTAGTGACAATGCTGCAATGATTGCACTAGTGGGATTAGAAAAATTTAAGAAAAAATTATTTAACGAGCTTGATTTTAAAGTTAATCCAAGATGGCAACTTGACGAGAAAGCTCAATTTCTTAAAGGTGCTGGTGTGAAAATTTGATTATGAATTATTGGTTAATGAAATCGGAACCAGATGCATGGTCTATTGATCAACAAATTAAATCAGGGAATAAAGGATCAATGTGGGATGGTGTAAGAAATTATCAAGCTGCAAATAATTTAAGAAAAATGAAAAGAGGTGACCTTTGTTTTTTTTATCACTCAAATATAGGGAGAGAAATAGTAGGAATTGTAAAAGTGATTAGGGAGGCATATCCAGATCCGACAGACAAATCAAAAAAATTTGTTGCTGTCCAAGTTAGGTTTGAGAAGAAATTGGATCAGCCAGTAACCCTGGAAAGCATTAAAAAAACTAAAGAATTAAAAGATCTACCATTAATTAAACAAAGCAGGCTGTCAGTTATGCCAATGGACACTAAACACTGGAAAATTATTTTGAACATGAGTAGAATAGTTAAATAAAACATGCCGAAAAAAAAGAAAAAAAGAAATACTAAAAAAAAAAGTAAAAAGAAATCTATAAAAAAAAGAAAAACTACAAGATCTTCAAAAAGAAAACTCAAAAGTAAAAAAAAAATAAGAAAACCAAAGTCAATTAAAAAAATTAAAAATTCAACAGAAAAAATTTATAAAACAAAATCCGAATGGGTTAAAAATGCTTTGGTAAATAAATCAATGTATGAGAAAAAATATAAAGAGTCTTTGAGAAATAATAATGAATTTTGGGCAAAAGAAGGAAAAAGAATTACTTGGATTAATCCATATTCAAAAATTAAGGATGTAACATATAGTAAAACAGATGTTAGTATTAAATGGTTTTATGACGGAACACTTAATGCTTCAGCTAACTGTATAGATAGACATTTAAAAAAGAATAAAGATAAAACCGCTATTATTTGGGTTGGTGATGATCCAAAAGTTCAAAGGAAGATAAGTTATAAACAATTACACGAAGAAGTTTCTAAAGCTGCAAATGGATTAAGAAAAATAGGTGTACAAAAAGGAGATAGGGTCACAATTTATCTTACGATGATACCAGAATTAGCATACACAATGCTTGCATGTGCGAGAATTGGCGCAGTACATTCAATAATTTTTGGTGGATTTTCACCAGACAGTATAGCTGGAAGAATAAATGACTGCGAGTCAGACTATATCATAACTGCTGATGAGGGGTTGAGAGGTGGAAAAACTATTCCATTAAAGTCTATTGCCGATGAAGCATTAATACACTGTTCAAACGTTAAAAAATGTATCGTAGTTAAAAGAACTGGAAACAGAGTTAATTGGGATGAAAGTAGAGATGTTTGGTATCATGACATGATTAAAGGAGTACCATCTCAATGTCAGCCTGAAGAGATGAATGCAGAAGATCCTTTATTTATTCTTTATACATCTGGATCAACAGGAAAACCAAAAGGAGTGCTTCACACAACTGGTGGCTATATGGTTTATGCTTCTATGACTCATCAATATATTTTCAACTATAAACCCAAAGATATTTATTGGTGTACCGCAGATATAGGCTGGATCACTGGTCATAGCTATATAATTTATGGACCTCTTTCAAACGGTGCAACAACAATCATGTTTGAAGGTGTTCCAACATATCCTGACTCTTCAAGATGGTGGCAAATTGTTGATAAATATAAAGTAAATATATTTTATACTGCTCCAACCGCAATTAGAGCTTTAATGGCTCAAGGTGAAGGGCCTGTTAAAAAAACATCTAGAAAAACTCTAAAAATACTAGGTACAGTTGGTGAACCAATAAACCCTGAAGCTTGGGAATGGTACTATAAAATAGTTGGCGAAAGCAAATGTCCGATAGTAGATACTTGGTGGCAAACTGAGACGGGAGGAATTTTAATTGCACCTCAAACTGGAGCTATTGATCTAAAACCTGGTTCAGCCACAAAACCTTTTTATGGGATTAAACCTTTTTTAGTAGATAAAAATGGAAACGAAATTAAAGGTGAAGGTCAAGGAAGATTATGTATATCTCAATCATGGCCTGGACAAATGAGAACTGTTTATGGAGATCATCAAAGATTTATAGATACGTACTTTTCTCAATTTGATGGAAAATATTTTACAGGTGATGGATGTAGAAGAGATAAAGATGGTTACTACTGGATTACTGGAAGAGTTGATGATGTAATTATTGTTTCAGGACATAATCTTGGAACTGCTGAAGTTGAAAGTGCTTTCGTAGCTCATCCAAAAGTTGCCGAGGCTGCAGTTGTTGGTTATCCTCACGAAATTAAAGGTAATGGCCTTTATTGCTATGTTACTTTAAATGCTGGTGAACAACCGAATGGAGAACTTGAGAGAGAATTAAAACTGTGGGTAAGAAAACAAATTGGCCCTCTTGCTACACCAGACTTAATTCAATTTTCTACAGGATTACCTAAAACTAGATCAGGAAAAATAATGAGAAGAATTTTAAGAAAAATTGCGTCTAACGAGCATGATCAACTTGGTGATACAACTACCCTGGCAGACCCAAGTGTTGTTGATAACCTTGTAAGCAATAGGAAAAATATTTAAAAATTTATTGCTTGAGAAAATTCTTTTTTAATAATATCCCATTTTAAAATAATTGAGTTTAAAACTATCTTTCGATCTAAGATTTTAAGTTCATCAGCTATAGGGGACCATTCATACAACGCAAGTGCACTATTATTAAATGGTAAATCTTTGTAGTGTTTTTCCCATTCAATCTTCAACAGTCTCTCATCAAATTCTTTTTTTGTTTTTTCCAATATATCATTTGGCATTAGATTTTTTTCTTCATCAGATAATATTTCAAGAAATATTTCTTTTGCTTTTCCAATGTCATGTTTTTTGAAAACATCTTTTAAGTATGAAATTGAATATAAACAAAAATCTTGAAGAGCTACTGCATAGATATTCCATTTTGCTTTGTTTATTGAGCCAAGAAATATTTCATCCTCAAACATCCAAACTTTCTTAAATATGGAGCCATTAGCGAAGACACTAACACGTATCCACCAGTCCAACCGACTAGGAATGCCATGTAAGTGTAACCACCAAAATAAATACCTCCTGCCATTGCAACGAATGATGCACCTGACATCCAGTCAGCTGCTGTGGCCATTCCGTTGAAAACTGTAGGTACTTGTCTTCCAGCTACATAATAAGCGTCGACCTGAACAGTTCTAGATATCCATCCAATTAATGCATAGATAGCAACCGTAAAGGCAACAAACAAAATACCTATTGTTTTGGCAGTCATACCAGCTTGTTCTGCAATAGCCATCAGTATGATGAATATTAAGAAACCACCTGTATAAGTTCCATAGATCCTAGGTAGATTGTTTATGAAGTCTTTTCTATTTATAAACTTTTCAGCCATTATTCGTCCTCCCCTTTTTCGGCGAAGCCAAACTCTTCATCAATTTTCTCTTGTCTGTTTGCAAACCAAAATATTAAGACAACGAAAACTACAATAGATCCTTGGGCACACATGTAATACGCTAACGGGTATCCCAAAAAGCTACCATTATTTAAGCTTTCACCAAACATGAAGATGACGATTGAGAAAATAA
>CACDOD010000021.1 GCA_902554335.1 uncultured Pelagibacteraceae bacterium | reverse complement strand
TCGAATTGCAATTGAAGGAGACCATCCACATTAAATGGATATTATTGAGAAAATAATAAGTAACTTTAAAAATAATAAATCACTTTATATTGGAGAAAACGTGACAATTGCCGAACATATGATTCAGTCGGCAATGATGGCTGAAAAGTCAAAAAGTAAAGATAATTTAGTATGTTCATGTTTATTACATGATTATGGACATTTCATTTTAGATGATCCAGATGAATTAGTTAGAAATAATCAGGACGGTAAACATGAGGATATTGGATATGAGTATTTAAAAAAATTTTTTAAGAAAGAAGTAGTTGAACCTATTAAACATCACGTTTTAGCAAAAAGATATCTAGCGAGGGATAAAAAATATTACAGTAGATTATCTGAAGCATCTGTTGTCAGTCTTAAGCTTCAAGGAGGACTGCTAAATATTAAAGAAGCAAAGACATTTGAAAATGAAGAGTTCTTTAAAGATGCTATTAAATTAAGAAAATTTGATGAAGCTGCAAAGAAAATAGGCGTCAAAATTAAAGATATCATTCAGTATAAAGATTTATTAAAAGCATCACTTAAATGAATTACGATTATTTAATTGTTGGTGCTGGATCAGCTGGATGTGTTCTTGCAAATAGATTATCTGAAAATAGTAATCATAAAGTTGCAATTTTTGAAGCTGGTGGAACGAGCGATATTTGGAAAGTTAAAATGCCACTTGCCCTTCTCTATACAATGCATGATCCAAAATATAATTGGAAATATTATTCAGAGCCAGAACCACACTTAAATAACAGAAGAATATTCTGTCCAAGAGGAAAAATGATAGGTGGTTGCTCTTCTCACAATGGAATGGTTTTTGTAAGAGGAAATAGAGATGATTATACAAGATGGGAAAACTTTGGTCTGAAAAATTGGTCTTATGAAAAAGTTCTACCTTACTTTAAAAAAATTGAAACGTGGTCAGAAGGAGAAAATCAATTTAGAGGATCTTTGGGCCCTTTACCAATAAATTTATCAAAAAACTCAAACCCATTGTTTAAAGCTTTTATTGATGCTGCAGGAGAAGCAGGTCACAGAATTAATATTGATATGAATGGTGAAGAGCAAGAGGGTTTTGGTATGTTTGATACTACAATGCACCAAGGAGAGAGAGCTGGTGTTTCAAAATATTATTTAGATCCAGTAAAAAATAGAAAAAACTTAGATATTTTAAAAAATTCTTATGTAGAAAAAATATTATTTGATGGAAAGAAAGCTATTGGTCTTCAAGTAAAAATTAAAGACAAAATTCAAAAAATTTATGCAAACAAAGAAGTTATTTTAAGTGGTGGGTCTATAAACTCACCTCAATTATTAATGTTATCAGGTATTGGAGATGCAAATCATTTGAAAGATAAAGGAATTGAAGTCGTAAACGATGTGAAAGGTGTAGGTAAAAACCTTCAGGATCACTTAGAAACTTACATTCAACAGGAATGTAAAACACCTAATACTTTGTATACTTATACAAAATTAGTTCCTAAAGTACTAGCTGGTGTTCAGTGGTTTATGTTTAAATCTGGACCTTGCTCAAAATCCTTTTTAGAGGCTGGAGGTTTTGCAAAATCTTCACCTGAAAGAAAAATTTCAAATATTCAATTTCACTTTTTTCCATCATTTGTAATTAACCATGGTTTAGAGCAACCTAAATCTCATGGATATCAATTACATGCGAGTCCGAACCATCCAAAAAGTAGAGGACACATTACTCTTAATTCCTCAAATCCATATGAGTATCCAAAAATATTATTTAATTATTTAAAAGATGAAGATGATCTTAAGCAAACAAGAGAGTGTATACATGTTGCAAGAAAGATTTTATCCCAACCTGCTTTAGCTGAGCATGCTGGAAAAGAAGTGGGACCAGGTACACAAGCTCAATCAGATGACGAATTAAATGAATATATCAGATCAAAAGCAGATACTGCTTACCATCCATGTGGTACTTGCAAAATGGGAGTTGATGATATGGCAGTTGTTGATGAAAATTTAAAAGTAAAAGGAATTCAAAACTTGAGGGTTATTGATGCATCAGTAATTCCTGAAATACCAAGTGCAAACCTTAATGCCCCAACATTAATGATAGCAGAAAAAGGATCGAATATAATTTTAAATTAATTTAAATCGGTAAAATTTAATTTATGACGTGATTTAAGTCTCATTTTTTTTTCTAGCTCTTTATGTTTTGCAGCTTGTTCTATTGTCCAGTCTCTAAAAAATTTTTTCTGTATAGGATATTTATTTATATTATCTCTATGATATTCACTTTTTTCTTCCTTCGCATTGATTATATCTGGTGCTCCATACAATTCAGGATTGATCGCAAAACTTGTTCCTATAAATTTATCTCTTATAGAAGGCACACCTATCCAGCTCATCGATAAAATCATTAGTTTAGGAAGTTCTAAATTATTTTTTTTTAAATATTTTTCTAATATTACTCTACCTCCTACATCTTCAGGGTCATCTGGAAAGTATAATTCTTTCTCAACATCTATATGTCTTGTTTTAAAACAATTGGAAGAGCCACCGCGTGTGAATAGATTTGTATAAAAATACTCGGGTCTTAAAATGCAGCTATCATATTTACCTTTTCTCAATTCATGAACAAAAAATGATCCAATTTGATTTGGTGCCAAGCCTCCAATATTAATTTCACAGATTTCATATGTCGCTTTTATTGTCACATTGCCTTTCTGAATAAAATATAAGCACTCTAACCTTACAGTTGGAAGTTCATCGATCATTTCAAAGTATCTGTCATAAAATTCCCACTCTCCTTCTGGAAGTTCATATTCCAGAAATTTATACTTTATTATTCCATTATATGTCATACCTACTGATAATTTTGTATTTTTTGCATTAGAAATGTTGATAAATATAAAAGAATAAATAAATATAAATAATAATAATATTTTTTTCATATACAAATAAACAATCAGAAATTTATTTAATTATATTTTAAATAGCATAAATTTATTGAAAACATATTATATTTATATTAGCTCTTTTGTAAGTATGAAAAAAACAATTGTTCAAAGTTGGAATGAATGGGATCCATTAAAACACGTAATAGTTGGAAGAGCAGATAATTGTTGCATTCCTGCACCTGAACCAGCTGTTGATTGTAAAATTCCACCTGATTCTGTTATGAAAGGAAAGCACGGTAGACGAACACAAGACTCAATTGATAGAGCAAATGAACTTTTAGATAAATTTGTAATGACACTTGAAGGAAGAGGTATAAAAGTTGACAGACCAACTCCGCTAAAATTTGATGAAAAAATTGCTACACCAGATTGGGAAGTTGAACATATGTTTGGTTGTATGCCATCTAGAGATGTTATTATTACTGTTGGAAAAGAGATGTTAGAAGCCACAATGAGTTTTAGATGTAGATGGTTTGAATATTTAGCTTACAGACCCTTGTTACAAAAATATTTTATTGAAGATCCAGGTATGAGACACGAAACTGCGCCAAAACCTAGATTGACAGATAAAGATTATCATATGAATTATTTATCTGAGGATGTGAGTATTGAACAAAGATTAAAATGGGCTGAGAAAAAATATTTTGTCACTACTGAGGAAGAGCCTCTTTTTGATGCTGCTGATATTTTAAGATTTGGCAAAGACCTAATTGTGCAACATGGATTTACAACCAATTTAAAAGGAATAGATTGGTTAACAAGACATTTTCCTGATCACAGAGTTCACACCGTAAATTTTCCAGGAGACCCTTACCCAATACATATTGATGCAACTTTTACCCCTATCAGGCCAGGATTGATTTTAAATAATCCAGTCAGAAAACTACCGCAAGAACAAAGGAAGCTCTTTGAAGACAATGGTTGGGAAATTGTTTATGCAGCTCAACCTGCTCATAACTCACCTCCAGATTTAAGCTATTATTCTGTATGGTTATCCATGAATGTGCTAGTGTTAGATCCAAAAACAGTTTGCGTAGAAAAAACTGAAGTTTATCAGGCTGAACAATTAGATAAATTAGGAATGGAAGTGATACCAATAGATTTTAGGGAAGTTTACGCATTTGGTGGAAGTTTACACTGTAGTACTACAGATGTTTATAGAGAAGGTAGTCTTCAAGATTATTTTCCAAAACAATAGATTTATGTAAAAAATGCCCTCTAGAAACAATAATCCCAAGGGAATTTTATTTATTTTAACTGGGATGGCACTTTTTTCAGTTCAAGACTCTTTAATAAAATATATTTTTGAAGATACAGCCCTCTACGAGCTATACTTTGGAAGAACTTTAACAGCTTTAATTTTATTAGCTTTATATCTAAAAATAACATCTCAAAAATTAGTCATGAAAACTTATTATCCTGTACTAACTACAGTAAGAGTTATATGTTTTTTTTTTGGATTTAGTTTTTTTTATATTTCTTTAACATATATGTCTCTAGCAATGGCAAATGCTCTATTTTTTTCAAGCCCTTTCTTTATTTCTATATTGGCTATAGTTTTTTTAGGTGAAAAAGTTGGAATTAGAAGATGGCTTGCAATAATTGTAGGGTTCTTAGGTGTTTACATTGTTTTAAATCCAAACTTTGAAAATTTTGATTATACAAAATTAGCACCAGTTGCTTGCGCACTATTTTATGCAATATCAATGACAATAACAAAAATTACATCTGATAAAGATAGTGTCTATTCTCAAATGTTTCATTTATATATTGGAGCAATAGGAATAAGCATTATTTTTTTTATATTTACAGGCAAAGGACAGTTTAATACTTTTTCAGATCCTACTTTACAATTTATTTTAAGAGAATGGTTTACAAATCCAACCTATTCATGGCCATTTATTATAATAATGGGACTTGTGGCCTCTCTATCATTTTATTTTGTATTTTCAGCATACTCAATTGCATCCCCATCAGTCGTTTCTTTATTTGAGTATTCTTTAATAATTTGGGCAATAATAATTGGTTATTTATTATTCAATGATATTCCTACAGTAAGAACTTTTATAGGTGTTGCTTTGATTATCGGTGCAGGTGTATATATATACATTAGAGAAAAAGCTAGAGATCAAATGATTGCATCAGATACTCCCAATAGATAATGAGAAAGAAATTTATTCCTACAATAAATATTTCAAAATTTAAACTTAAAAATAATAATAGTAATAATAAAAAAATACTTAATCAAATTCAAAGAGCCTGCATTGAAGTAGGATTTTTTCAAATAGTTGGTCATGGAATAGAAAAAAATTTAATTCATAAGATAACTAGAACTGCACATAAATTTTTTAATTCCAAAGAAGATAATAAATATAAATTAGCACCAAAAAAATGGAATAAATCTAACAATAATGTTTATCGTGGTTATTTTCCTAGTGATGTAAATGGTAAAGAAGGATTGGATATTGGAGATCCATTGATTTCCGGTTTATTTGTTAAAAAAAATAAAAGAAAGAAGATAGAAAAATTAAATCTTTCAAAATCATTAAATAAAAATTCTATTGCAGTAATTAATAAATATTATGGAAAAATCTTCGATTTGAGTGAAATGTTATTCAAAATAATTATTTCTATATCAAAGAAAAATCCAGAATTATCAAAAACTGCATTTCAAAGAGTAAAAACTTTGAGTACTTTAAGATTTAATTATTATCCAAAACAAAAAAAACCTGTTGAGGTATCTAAACAAGATGGAGTAGCACTTGGATGTGAAACTCATGTGGATAGTGGGATTTTTACAGTTCTTTATCAAGACAAAAAAGGTGGGTTACAAGTTCAAAATAGAAGAACTAAGAGATGGTATGATGTGCCTTTTAATAAAAATGCACTAGTTGTAAATACAGGTCTAGCATTAGAATATCTTACAAATGGCAAATATAAAGCTACAAATCATAGAGTTCTTTGGAACAAATCAAAAAGATTATCAATACCTTTTTTCTTTGAGCCATCATTTGATTTTAAAATGAATAAAACCTTTTTTGCCAATAAAAAATATAACAGGTATTTAGGGATTAATTACGATAACTTCCTTAAAAATTCTCTTAAAAAATTTGTTGAATATAACAGGTAGTTATTTTTTCATTATTCGTTCGTATTCAGTTTTGATACAAGAATCTTGAACATAATTTGCATTAATTGATTTTGCAAATTTATCTCCATTTTCACTTGTAATGCCTAACTGTAACCAAATAGTTTTTGGATTGTAATTGATTGCATCCTCAACAACTTTTTCTGCCTCTGCTGATGGTCTAAAAATATCGACTATATCAATAGGTTTTTTAATTTCAGACAAATTTTTTACTGTCATCTGTCCCAAAATCTCTTGACCTGCTGCCCCAGGATTTACTGGAATGACCTCAAAGCCAAACTCAAGCAAGTGTTTCATGACTATATGAGAAGTTTTTTCTTTGTTTGCGCTTGCACCAACTAATGCAATAACTTTAGAATTAGAAAAAATTTCTTTTAATTTTATATCTTCTATTTGTGCTTCCATTTAGGTTTTCTTTTTTCTAAAAATGCTGAAATTCCCTCATGAGCATCCATGGCCATCATGTTTAATGTCATCATCTTGCTAGTATATGAATAAGCTTTTCTTAAAGGCATTTCTAATTGTTTATAAAATGCTTGTTTTCCAATTTTAATTGTTAAATTTGATTTGGATGCAATCGTTTTTGCAATTTTTAGTACTTCTTTATCAAGTTTAGATTTTGAAAAAAAATCATTAATTAACCCTATGTCTTTTGCAAAATTTGCTTTAATCGGTTCACCAGTTAAAAGCATTTTCATCATTCTTTTTCTGTGAATTTTCCTACTTACAGCAACCATTGGTGTGCTACAGAATAAACCAATATTTACACCAGGTGTAGCAAATATTGCATCATTTGAACTATAGGCTAAATCACAACTTGCTACTAATTGACATCCAGCTGCATAAGCTGCTCCATGAACTTTTGCAATTACAGGTTTTCTTCCCTCAACAATTTGGATCATTAATTTCGAACAAAGATTAAATAATTTTAAATATTTTGATCTTTTTTTTAATCCCCGTACTTCTTTTAAATTGTGACCCGCACTAAACCCTTTTCCTGCTCCTTCTAAAACAATTACTTTTGTAGAATTATCCTTATCTAATTTTTTAAAAGTATTTAATAGAGATGTTAGTGTTTTAAAGGATAAAGAATTATAAGTTTTAGGGTCGTTTATAATTACTTTTTTAACTCCAGGGCTTAAATTTTTTATTAAAATATTCATATATCTTATAATTTATCTCCATCAAAAACTGGAATATTCTTATAGTCAAAAGTATTCAAATTGTCTATGCAGGCTACATTATATTCATAATTTTCTGGATTAGTATAAGATCTATGATGAGTATAAATACCACAGTTTTTACAAAAGTAGTGTTCAGCAAGATGTTTCTTACCAAATTTATAAACAGTTAATTGATCTTGACCTTTTTTGATTTTTAAATTTTCTAATTTAATTTTAGCCATTATATAACCTCTTCTTTTGCATAATGAGCAATTACATCTTACTAGTTCTTCAACTCCATTTTCTAAATTGAGCTCAATTTCAACTCTTTTGCAATGACAGGTTAATATTTCTATTTTTTTCAAAACTACTTTCTTATTCTTAGCTCATATTTTTTTCTCATTTTTTGTAAGTTGAGTAAATACTCATCTCTAATTTTTGAAATTTCAGCAACAGATTTTCCATTAGCTTGCTGCCTTGTGCCAGATATTACTCTGTTTGATAATTTTTTTGAAAGTTTTGGAGCTTTTAGTTTGGTCCATGGAAGTTTTAAAGCAGGACCAAATTGTTCTAGCATATGTTTCATCCCGGCATTTCCACCAGCTAAATGAAATGTAAGAAAAGTGCCCATCAATGACCATCTCATTCCTGGTCCATCCTCAATAGCTCTATCTAAATCTTTAGTTGATGCATAACCCTCGTTTACAATGTGTAGTGCTTCTCGCCATAGTGCTTCTTGCAGTCTGTCAGATAAAAAACCAGGTAATTCTTTTTTTAAAATTATTGGGTTCATAGATATAGACTCATAAAATTTCTTAGCCTTATTAAGGGTATTACTGCTTGTTTTTTTTCCTGGAACAATTTCAACGCCAGGCAGCATATATACTGGATTAAAAGGATGGGCAATTATTGTTCTTGATGGATTTTTACATTTCGAATAAATCTTTGATGGTAATAGTCCTGATGAGCTTGAAGAAATAATTACATTTGATTTTGAATACTTGCCTATTATTTCCATAAGTTTAGTTTTTAATTTGTAATTTTCAGGTGCACATTCTTGAATAAAATCTACATTTTTCAATGCATCTTTAATATCTGTAACGTATCTGAAATTCTTTAAATTTAGTTTATTTTTATTAAATAGCTTTTTTACAAATGGCCATGCTCTTTTAACTTCTAAAAGAACTTTTTTCCTTAATTTTGGGTCTGTATCATAAACAATTACTTTTTTATTATGTGCAAGAAATCTTACAACCCATCCAGATCCTATTACTCCAGCGCCAATTACAGCAATTTTGTTAATCATTTAGTCAGCTAATCCGTCTGATCTAGCTATATTTCTTTCAATATGTATTGGTAAAACTTTTCCATATATAGCTTTTGAATGTTCTGGAGTATTTACTCTCCATGGGTCTAATACATAAGCAGGTATACACATATATCTTGATTTCTTACCTTCTACTTTTGTTACCCTATGCAATGTAAATCTTCCTTTAAAAATCTGAAGATCTCCTGGTTCCAATTTTAATTGTTTTACTCTCGATCTATCACCATTTATAACTTTTTTAACTTCATCAAAGTTTTCATTACCTGGTTCTCGAATATTTGGACAATATTCAAATATTCCACCTTTTTCAGGTTTCTGTATCATTAAACTCAAAGTAAATTCACAACTATCAAAGTGCCAAGGAAGTATTCCATCTGGCTTCATTACATTATAAGCATGACATGCTAGAGGATCAGCCCATCTATAAATTGGTGATACACCAAGACATGCAGATACAAATTTTAACAATTCATCTGTTTCATACAAAAATTTCATTTCAGAGTTTTTTGGAAAACAATCAGAATTTAAATATCCATTATATCTATTCATAAAAATTCTTTTAGGATGATCTTTGGGTAAAGTTATGTCATCTTTTGCATATAAATAAGCATTTATATTTTCTTTTGACATATAAACTTCATCTAATTGTTTTTCTAATTCTGAATTCATTATTTCTAATGATTTTGGCAAAATAAAATTAGGTATTGTTGAACAACTAGTTTCATCTAAGTCTTTTTTACATTTTTTAATAAGGTTTTTAATAATGGAGGAATTTAAATTATGAATTGGATATTTTTCTAAATCAATAATAGATTTAAGTCTTTCATTCACTTTAAATCACCATCCTCTCGCATTTTTGCTCTAATCTTAGTTGCCGAAATTTTTTGAATTTCCTCAGGTAAAACTATTTCCTCAATTTTATACCCAACACCTCTTCCATAACAAATATTGGTTATATTGGGTACAAGCATAATCTTAAATCTACCCTCAAACTCGGGGTTTAATCTATCTTCTATTTTATTTTTAACTGTTTCAAAATCAAAAGGATTATCATCAACTCCTTGAACATCTCTTATTTGAATACAAACTTGTCCTGTTTTATTAATTATTTCTTTAAATAAAGTGTAGTGGCCATCATGAAAAGGTTGCCATCTTCCTAACATTTGTGCTGTAGGTTTTTTATTATCCCATTTATAAGTCATTTATTATCTCCCTATGTATCCTTTGTGCCCAATTTTTTGCATCAAATGTTTCAACTTTAATATTAAAGTTTTCAGGTTTAACAAACATTTGGTTAGTGTCATCAAATCTACCTTTTTCAATAGTATCCATCCAAATTGTAAAATCTGCTCCAAATAATTTTCGTGCTTGTTTAGTTGGGCAAACAAAGTCAGCTACCACGTAGTTTCCTTCATCTCTTAATTTCTTTGCTAAATCCTTCATTCTGTTTGCTTGTCTTACTCTGCCCTCTGATGAAAAATCCCAATCATTATATTCAGTTCTTATTTTGTCGGCATTTAACCATTTTGCATCTAATAAGGGTACTAATTCTTTTGCGAGTGTAGTTTTGCCTGATCCAGGTAATCCCATTATAAGAATAATTTTCATTATATATTTTCTAACGGATGATGAGACATTAGCTCTAATCCATTTTCTCCTATCAAATATTGCTGTTCAAGCTTTACTCCCTCTTTACCGCCTACTTTTCCAATATAACTTTCAACAGTGATAGTCATATTTTTTTGAAAAACTCCACTTCGTTCACCTCCGTCAGTTGGGTATCTAATAGCTGGCCATTCATCACACAAGCCTATCCCATGAACCATAACCGAATATCTATTTGGATAATAGTCTTCAGGTAATACCCAGGATTTTTCAGTAAATTCCACAAAAGATATGCCATCTTTAATTAATCGAGAATTATGATCTATTTGTTCTACTGCCATTGAATATAATTTTTTTTGTTCATTGTTAAATTTATGGCCAACAACAAAAGCTCTGGAAATATCAGCACAGTATCCATAAGGTCCAACCATATCAGTATCAAAAGCTACAATTTCTCCAGTTTGCATTACTTTATTACTACTTTCTTGCA
>CACDOD010000020.1 GCA_902554335.1 uncultured Pelagibacteraceae bacterium | reverse complement strand
ATAGATTAGAAAATATTGAGATAATAAGCGATGATAAAGAGGTTAAAAAAATAGAAACAGATTATGTTTTAGGTTTTTTTGGTTTAATCATGCAATTGGGACCCATAGCAGATTGGGGCTTAAATTTAGATAAAAAAACAGTGGCAGTTGATACTGAAAAATTTGAAACAAATCAAAAAGGTATTTATGCTGTTGGAGATATCTGTAATTATCCTGGAAAATTGAAACTTATTCTATCTGGTTTTCATGAGGGTGCATTAGCTGCCAGAGCTTGTTTCAAGTTAGCTAGACCAAATGAAAAATATAGATTTGAATTCACAACTTCTTCAAAAACTATAAAAAATAGACTTGGCAAAAAAGAGTGATAGAACTTTTTTCATCTGATACCCCAAACGGAAAAAAAGTAAGTATTATGCTTGAGGAGATTGGGTTTGAATATAAAGTTACAAAAGTAGATCTTTCTAAAGGAGATCAATTTAAGAACGATTTCAAAAAAATAAGTCCATTTTCAAAAATACCAACAATAATTGATTATAATAATAATAAAGAGAGTGTATTTGAATCAGGAGCTATATTAATTTATTTAGCAGAGAAAAGTGGAAAACTTTATGATAAAAAAAATAAACTTAAAATTGATCAATGGCTAATGGCTCAAATGGGATCAATAGGTCCTTTCATTGGTCAGTACCATTTTTTTTATCATTTCAATAAAGGTCTGAGTGAAACTGGAGAAAAAAGATACTTTGATATAACTAAAAGTATATATAAAGTATTAGATCATCATTTATCAGAAAACAAATTTCTAGCTGGTAAAGATTATTCAATAGCAGATATTGCTACATGGCCATGGATAGCAAGGCATCGTTGGCATGATATTGGTTTAAATAAATATATAAATTTATGTAAATGGTATGAAACAATTGCAAAAAGACCAGCGGTAGAAAAAGGATATAAATTTATGGATAAATTCTCAGAAATACCTAAACCCTAGTCGTCTGCGTAAACTTTTTCCTCTTTTTCATGTTTTTCTTGAGCTGCAATACATAAAGTTGCAACGGGTCTAGCAATTAATCTTTTCAGTCCAATCGGCTCTCCCGTTTCTTCACAAAAACCGTAAGTTCCTTCTTGAATTTTTTTTAAAGCAGAGTCAATTTTAGAAATTAATTTTATTTGTCTATTAATTGCTCTTAACTCTACATTTTTTTCTGTATAAGAACTTGCCTGATCGACTATATCAGCTGACGTGCTATTATCATCTAAAGAACTATTATATATTGCTTCGTTGCTAGTTCTTTTTAAATCAGTTTTCCAATCTTGAAGTTTTTTTTTAAAAAAAGCTAAATGTTTAGGACACATATATTTTTCACTTTCTTTTGGGGTATATGTTTTAGAAATTTTAACCATTTCAAATTTTAAAAATCTGGTGAATATATTCATCAATTAAGTACTGTCAAGAATGCATTAATTGTATAAATTGTTAAAAATGGCTCAAAATAAAAAAAAATTTTTAAATTTATTTTATATTTTTCTATTCATGCATTTAGTTCTATGGACAGTTGTACCTTCACTGGTAAATCAGAATTTGCCTCTGGATACAATTGAAGCTTTAGCCTGGGGTAGCAATCTAGATTGGGGATTTAATAAACACCCTCCTATGAGTGCTTTTTTTCCAGAATTATTTTTTTATATTTTTGGATCTCAGGATTGGGCATACTATTTATTAAGTCAGATATTTGTTATAATTTCTTTTTATTTCATTTTTAAAATTTCAATCGAGTTTTTAAATAATATTAAATTAAGTTTTATTTCTGTTTTATTGTTAGAAGGTATTTATTTTTATAATTACACTACTCCAGAATTCAATGTGAATATCGCACAATTACCATTTTGGACGTTAACTGTTTATTTTTCCTGGAAAATACTTAATCAAAAAGAACCAAATATTATAGACTTAGTTTTACTTGGAATTTTTAGTGCTGCAGGATTTTTATCGAAATATTTGTTTTTATATTTATTAATATCTATTGATTTATTGTTTTTTTATTTAATTTTTATATCAAAGAGTAAAAAATTTCGATTTTCATATCTAATTTCTCTTGAGGTATTTTTAATATTATTGATACCACATTTTATTTGGCTTGCAAATAATGACTACATTACAATTTTTTATGGGCTTGCACGAACAGGAGCCTCTGAGTTTCAATTAACTAATCATATTTTAAATCCATTATTATTTTTATTTAAACAAGCAGGAATCTTGATACCTTTTTTTATTTTATGTTTTTTATTAATAAAAAAATTCAAAATTAAATTCAATTTAAATGACGAAAAATTTATTTTTTTATTTTTTATCACAATAGTTCCATTAATTTTGATGATTTTGACGTCATTAATTACAGGATCAAAAATTAGAACAATGTGGATGACACCATTTTATTTATTTAGTGGCTTGTTTGTAATTTATCTATTTAAAAATCAAATAAATTTAGAGAATTTAAAAAATTTTTTTATAACTTTTATGTTTTTATGTTTCTTATCACCTTTTGTTTATGTTTACATTTCAATATCCAAAGATGATAAAAGGACAGATTATCCTGGAAAAGAGATCGCTCAAAAAGTACAGTTAGAATGGGATAGAAATTTTGACGAACCAATTGGATTTGTAATAGGCAGTGAATGGAAGGCTGGCAATCTTTCTTATCATTTAAAATCAAGACCTATATGGGAAGGTTATTTAAATAATAATAATATGCTAAACGAAGCAAAAGAATATATTTGCATTGATGATATATGTGTAGGAACTTACAAGTAAAATATGAATAATTTAGATTTAATTACAAATTTTATAAAAAAAACTCCTAAATCAGAACTTCATCTTCATATAGAGGGTAGTTTAGAGCCAGAATTGATGTTTAAACTTTCAAAAAGAAATAAAATTGATATTGCATTTAATTCAGTAGATGAAATTAGAGCTGCTTACAATTTTTCAAATTTAGATTCATTTTTAAAAATCTATTATGAGGGATCAAACGTATTAATAACAGAGGAAGATTTCTTTGATTTAACTTGGGAATATGTTTTGAGATGTAAAAAAGATAATATTGTTCATACAGAAATTTTTTTTGATCCTCAGTCACATCTCGAAAGGGGGGTAAAGTTTGACGATGTTATCAATGGAATACACAATGCACTTAAAAAAGGACATTCAGAATTTGGTATTACCTCAAAAATTATAATGTGTTTTTTAAGACATTTGGATGAAGAACCTTGTTTTAAAGTTTTAAATCATGCTTTAAGACATAAAGATAAAATTATTGGGGTTGGTTTAGACTCCTCTGAAAAAGGCAATCCTCCAAAAAAATTTGAAAGATTATTCAATGCAGCAATTAAAGAAAATTTTTTAACGGTTGCTCATGCTGGAGAGGAAGGTCCGCCAGAATATATTTGGGATAGTATAAATATACTTAAAGTGAAAAGAATTGATCACGGAGTTCAGTGTTTAAAAGATGAAAAACTTGTAGAAACTCTTAAAGAAAAAAATATTCCACTTACAGTTTGTCCTTTATCAAATATTAAGCTTTGTGTTTTTGATAAACTGGAAAATCATAATCTGAAAAAAATGTTAAATAAAGGTTTGAGAGTTATGGTCAATTCAGATGATCCAGCATATTTTGGTGGATATTTAAATACAAACTTAATTGAAACCTCAAAAGCTCTTAACCTAGATTTAGATGAGGTAAAAGTATTAATTCAAAACTCTTTTAAATCATCATTCTTAGATGAAAATAGTAAAAATAATTGGTTAAGTAAGATATAATTTTTTAAAAATTCACATGAAGATAAAAATTTTAATTCCCATTTACAATGATTTCGAATCTGTTTCAAAATTACTAGAAGATATAAATCTTACCATATCAAATATTAATAAAGAATTCTCAGTAATAATTATTAATGACGCATCAACAGATAAAGCTAATATTAACATATCGACAGTTGATAAAATTAAATCAATCAAAATAATTAATATGAAAGAAAACAGGGGACATGTAAGGTGTAATGCAACAGGATTAAAATATATTCACGACAACGAAGAATTTGATTATGTGATCCCAATGGATGGAGATGGTGAGGATAGACCTGAAGAAATTAAAAAATTCATCGAATTCATAGAATATGATAGTTTAAAACCAATAGTGGGTGAGAGAATTAAAAGATCCGAAGGTATTCTTTTTAAATCATTCTATAATATTCATAAGTTAATAACTTTTTTCTTTACAGGACATTCTATTAAATTTGGAAACTATACTTGTTTACCAAAATCAACTGTTCAAAAAATGATAAATGAAAAAGCTACTTGGAGCAGTTTCTCTGGATCATTAGTAAAATTAGAAAAAAATAGATCAACAATTCCATCTACTCGAGGAAAAAGATATTTTGGCCCATCAAAGATGAGTTTCTATAATTTAGTAAAACACTCTTTGTCAATTATTGGAGTTTTTAAAATAAATGTAATTTTTAGATCAATCTTATTTTTTTTAATTTATATTTTTTTAATTTCTGAAAATCTAAATTATGTAACTTCGATTCCTTTAATAGCATCCTTAGCTTTGGTAATTTCTGTCTTAGCAATTTCGAAGAGAGAAAATATTGGAGAATTAAATGACTCTTTATCGAATATTAAAAATATAGAGAAAATTAAGTGAATAAAATTTTACTTACTATTTTTATGGTTTTTTTATTTTCTGGATCAGTATTTTCTGACAATCATAAAACTAATTTTAAAGATATAAAGGGATATAAGAAGCAATTTCTTTCTATGTCAGAGAAAAAGGTAAATAGAATAAAAGAAGTAAAAGCTTCGGATGGTTTTCCAGTTTACGAGGGAAAAACAAGTATTCAAGTCACCGTTAATAGAGAAGATGCTGGATGCGGAAAAGGAAAAGCACAAACAACCCAAATTCAATGTGACGGCAAGGGTAATAGAAGTAGACAAGAAATACACCTTGGCGAAATGAAACTAAAAAATAAAGAACATATTTTTGAATATGCAGTATACTTTGATGAAAGTTACGAACCTTTAGAGAAAGGCGCAGTAGTTATAATTGGTCAAATGCATACCGATAACAAAGCTAAAGGGTGTCATAGTTGTTGTCATTTTTGGGCTCAAGATTTTAAATATAAAGGTGAACACCATTATAGTTGGGCAAGTAAAGCGGCTTATTCATCAGAGCCTGTTATTATAGGAAAGATTGAAGACTTAAAAGGGAAGTGGACACATTTAAAATTTCATGTTCTGTGGAAGCTTGACGAAACTGGTAGATTTAAAATTTATAAAAATAACGAAGTTATAGCTGATTTAAAAAACATAAAAACACTAGCTGATACCTGTACGGGTGGTTATATGAAGTTTGGAATTTATAGACATAGAACTATTGGTTATTGGAATTCTGATTGGGAAAGCTTACCAGATCAAAGAGTCTATTTAGATAGCATCATATTCAGGAAACCCAAAAAAGAAGAAAAATTTAAGAATTAAGTAGCTCTTATCATCGGTAGACAGTAAAAATCAGCTGTATCTATTTTAGAAGAGTATTGTCTTCTCATATTCCATCTTTTTTGAACCCCTGCACTTGCAAGACTTAATGTTGATCTTCCATATCTATAATTAGTATTATCAATAGATCTCATTAAACTATTTATTTTTTCATCTTTTTCTGATGAAAATAAATTTTTCTTTCCTTCTGCGTTTGATAAACCTGTAAGCATCACACCTGCTTTCTGGTACCGATATCCATTTCTAAAAATACTATCTAAAATCGACATTGCTGCTTTAACAGTCTCAATACTATTGTTTGTTGCAATCGGAAAATCTAACGTTTTTGAATTTGAATAGTATCCAAAGTTTCTTTGGAAAGGACTTGTTCTAACAAATACTGTAATTGCCTTTGCAACTAAAGACTCTGATCTAATTTTTTCAGATGCATTCAAACAATAATTTGCAACCGCTTCTCTTAGTTCTTGAAATTTTTCAACTCTTTTTCCAAATGATCTTGATACAACGCAACTTTTTCTTTTTGATGTTGTGGTTTCTAAATCAATACAAGGAATTCCACGAAGTTCCATTGCAGTTCTTGAACTTAAAACATTTGAACTCTTTTTAATCCACGTGTTAGATTTATTTTTAAGTTGTTTAGCATTATAAATTCCATTTTTTTGATAAAATTTAGTTAATTGTTTACCAACTCCCCAAACATCATTAATTTCAACTTTTTCTAAAATTGGATCGATATTTTCAATTCCAATTAAACTAATTACACCTGATTGTGTTTTTTTTGCAATATGATTTGCAACTTTACTTAAAGTTTTTGTTTTAGCAATTCCAATACTAGTTGGTATTCCTGTCCACTGTAAAACTGTAGATCTAATTTCTTTCCCAACTTTTTCAACTTCTTCATCGGTAAAATTAGATAAATCTAAAAATGCCTCATCAATTGAATAAACTTCAATATCAGAATTAAATCTTTTAAGTGTTCTCATTACTCTTCTTGAAATATCACCATACAAAGAATAATTTGATGAAAAAACTTGTACATTATTTTTTATAATAATATCTTTTCCTTTAAAATAAGGCTCACCCATTTTAATACCCAAAGCTTTTGCTTCATTAGATCTTGAAATAATACAACCATCGTTATTTGATAAAACAACAACAGGTTTTTTTCTTATTTTAGGATTGAACAATCTTTCGCAAGAGACATAAAAAGAATTACAATCAACTAGTGCTATTTTTTTAGTATACTGAGTGGATGACATAAGTAACTACTCCCCATATAAAAATATCTTCTTCTTCATTAATTAAAATTCGGTCATCAAATTTTTTAGAGCCTGATGTTAAAAACTTTTTATCTCTTTCTTGAACTAAAGTTTTAACCACAAGTTCATCATGAACATTTGCGATAACAGTTGAATAATCTCTTGGTGTTAAACTCTTATCTACAACTAATAAATCACCATCATTAATACCCACATCAACCATTGACTTTCCTTGAACTCTAATAATAAAGGTTGCTGGAACATTTTTTATTAAGTGAACATTTAGATCTATATCCTCCTCAATATAGTCTGTTGCAGGGGATGGAAAACCCGCGCCAGCCTTGTGTAAATAGTATGGTATTGTTAGTTTCATAAATGTTCTTATTTTGTTCTCTAATATTATTATAGAAGTTATCCACTAGTGTCAATTAGGTTGTATTTTGAGTCTGTAAGTGAATCAAAAGTGAATCAAAACGAGAACATATAAACTACATATTGTGCTATTGTGGATAACTTAAACCAAGGATAGTTTAAAAACATGCTAAAATGAAAAAATTTTTATCAATTATTATCTTCAATTTAATTATAGTTTCAAATTCTATGGCTACTGAGCAACTTAAATATGAGACATTAGATGTAAATGAGATTTATGAAATCAGAAAATATTCTGACCGTTTAGTTATTGAAACAGAAACGTCTAACCAAAATAGTAGCTTTAGAAAATTGTTTAATTACATTTCTGGGAGCAACGAAAAAAATCAAGAAATTAAAATGACAGCACCCGTTACTCAAATAAAAAAAAATGGCAACATGACAATGCAATTTTATTTACCATCAGATTTTGATGAATATAATGTACCAATTCCATCTAACTCAGAGGTAAAAGTTTTAAATATGAAAGGTGGCTATTTTGCTGCCATTACTTATTCTGGGCGAGCATCTGATAAAAATTTTATTAAATATAAAGAAATTTTGGAAAATCAATTAAAAGAAGATAAAATAACAATATTGAGCCCACCTATAAGGGCAACTTACAATTCACCCTTTACTTTACCCATGTTACGAAGAAACGAAGTAATGTTTGAAATTGAAAGAAATACATAAGGAGAAACTATGAAAAAATTATCGTGTCATTGTGGAGCAGTAGAGGCCGAGGTCAATGTACCTGAAAAATTTGAAAAGGTAATGAGGTGTAATTGTTCAATATGTAAAAGAAAAGGATATGTGATGTCACCAGTTGGTGAAAATGATATGAAAATTATAAAAGGTGAAGATAAGTTAACTTTGTATCAATACTACACAAATACAGCTAAACATTTTTTTTGTTCAATTTGTGGAATCTTTACTCATACAAGGCCACGAATTAATCCGAAACTTTATATGATAAATATAGCATGTATTGAAGGAGTAGATCCTTTTGAGTATGAAAATGTTTTAGTAAACGATGGCAATAACCATCCTTTAGATCAGAAAAAATAATCTAATTATGAAATCTGTAGAAGACTGTTATAAAAAAGTAAAATCTAATTGTTTTAAATTTATTTTTTCACAAGAGACAAAAGAAAATAAATTTAAAAATAAGGAAAGAATGTTAAAGAAATTTTTAATTCCTTTTTGTTTTTGGATAGTATCAAAAGCAAATAAAAAAAATCCTTTCATTCTTGGTTTGGCAGGGGGTCAAGGGACTGGCAAAACTACAGTATCATCAATTGTTACGATTATATTAACAAGATACTTTAATTTAAAAGTATTTAAGATTTCAATAGACGACTTTTACAAAACTAGGAATGAAAGATCATCCTTATCCAAAAAAATACATCCTTTGCTTATGACCAGAGGTGTTCCTGGCACCCATGACACCAAAATAATTTCACAATTTTTTAAGAGAGTTAAAAAAAATAAATTTACTACAATTAATGTTCCTAAATTTGATAAATCTGTAGATGACAGGTTCACAAAAAATAAATGGTATAAAGTAAGTTCAAAACCAGATGTAATCATTTTAGAAGGTTGGTGTGTAGGTGCTAGAGCTCAAAGTATATCTCAAATAAAAAAACCAATTAACTCATTAGAAAAAACTAAGGATTATGATTTAAAATGGAGAAAATTTGTAAATTTAAAACTGCAGAGAGAATATAAAAGAATATTTTCTCAACTAAATTCTTTAATTTATCTAAAGGCAAAAAATTTCAAAATTCTTCAGAGCTGGAGGATAAAACAGGAAAAGAAATTATGGCTTAATTCTAAAAATAAAAAGAACCTTAAAATTATGAGTAAAGGTGATGTAATTAATTTTATGCAAACATACCAAAGAATTACTCAAAACATGTTTAAAGACGCGCCAAAATATGCCTCGATTATTTTTAAATTAGACAGTAAACATCAAATCAATTCAGCTATTTATAAAAAAAAATGAAAAATATAATCATATCTTTATTTATACTAATATCGTTACTCGAAAAAGCATCTGCCCAAACAATTTTGCAGGCTTTAAAAGAATCGTATAATAGCAATGTAGAATTAAATGCTGAAAGAGAAAATTTAATCATATCTGAACAAGATTTAAAAATTATAAGAAGCGAGTATCTTCCAAGTGCCACAATAACTACTTCAAAGAGCCGAGAAAATACTAATAAGCTTACAAGTCAATCTGGAGGAGATGCATCAATTTCTGATGTTGACCCTTTTTCAACCTCAATTAAATTAGAACAAACTTTAATTGATTTTGGCAGAAATGCAGATTATGAAAAGAAGAAAATTGGTATCAATTTAGCTAAAGAAAAATTACTTCTTAAGGAACAGGATATTTTATACAAAGCTATAGAAGCTTATTCAGGTTTAGTTTCAGCAAAAGAAAAAGAAGAAATTAATAGAAAAAATGTTGAATTAAAAATATCTCAATTAGAAACAGATAGAATTAGATTAGAAAGAGGAGAAGTAAAATTATCTGATGTAGCGCAAACAGAATCTTCTTTGGCAGGTGCAGAAGCTCAATATATTCAATCACAAAACGAAGTTGTAACTAGCAAGTTAAATTATGAAAATGTTATAGGCAAAGTAAACGAGAAAAATTTAAAAAAAACAACTAATTCAATCGCAAAAATCCCAACAAGTTTAAAAAATGCAATTGAATTATCAAAAAAAAACAATCAAAATATTAAAATTGCAGAACTTGAGCTAGCACAAGCCGAACAAGATATGATTATTGCAAAATCAGATTTAGCCCCAACAGCGAATTTATCTATTGAAAGATCTTATACAGACGACTTAAGTGCAACTTATGATGAAAGAGAAAAAGATATTTTAAAAGCGACTGTAAGTTGGCCATTTTATTCTGGGGGAAAAAAATATGCAACAATAGATAAGAAACAAAGCATTAAAGTTAGACAAAGATTGCTTTTAGATAATGCAGTGAAAAATAATTTAACCGTAGTTACAAGTGCTTGGGCAAATCTTCAATCATCTGAAAGCTTTTTAAATTCAGTAAAAGCGCAAGTTAAAGCTGCAGAAATCGCAAACGAAGGAATCACTGCTGAATATTTAAGTGGAGCAGGATCTAGATCGACTCTAGATGTGATCCAATCGAATTCACTATTATTAAATGCTCAAATCTCTTTAGCTGACTCGGAAAGAAATTATCTTTTAGCACAGTACAATTTATTAAAATCAATTGGATTGCTTACTAGCAGCTATCTAAACCTTAAGTAAATCAACCTTTTTTAACTTAAAAAAAATTTATATTGCAAATGAGAACAAAAGTAGTACATAATAAGCGATGATTCGACTGTTAAAAAATGTAAAAAAAGAGGCAAAAAATGACGAAAAATAACTTAAAAGTGGTGAAATCCACAAAAGATAAAGAATTGGAAAATAAAGAAAAAAATAAAGCTCTAGACGCAGCAATAAGCCAAATTACAGATAACTTTGGAAAAGGATCTGTGATGAAGCTTGGTCAACAAAAAGCTATGGATGTAGAGTCTGTTTCTACAGGATCTTTAAGCTTAGACTTGGCACTTGGTATAGGTGGACTTCCAAAAGGAAGAATTATTGAAATTTATGGACCCGAGTCATCTGGAAAAACAACACTAGCATTACAAGTAGTTGCAGAAGCTCAAAAAGCTGGTGGTATTTGCGGTTTTGTTGATGCTGAGCATGCTTTAGATCCAGTTTATGCTAAAAAATTAGGCGTAGATACTGAAGAACTATTAATTTCTCAACCAGATACTGGTGAACAAGCGTTAGAAATTACTGATACTTTAATTAAATCAGGCTCAATGTCAGTACTTGTTGTCGACTCTGTTGCAGCGCTAACTCCAAGAGCTGAAATAGAAGGTGATATGGGAGATCATCATGTTGGTCTTCAAGCTAGATTAATGAGTCAAGCTTTAAGAAAGTTAACAGGCTCAATTTCACGAACAAATACAATGGTTATTTTTATTAATCAAATCAG
>CACDOD010000019.1 GCA_902554335.1 uncultured Pelagibacteraceae bacterium | reverse complement strand
TTTGAACAGATTTTAATCCGGTATGCATCTAATTTAAATACTGACAAATATCCTCCTTGCTGAGAATGAGAGGGACATGCCGTCATAAAGCCAGGTGGAGAACAGTTTGTAACATTTAATTTACACCATGAACCATAAGGTGGACTTGATCCATAAAATGGACTTTCCCAATTCATTCCATAAATATTTTGATTCATGTAATTTATAAAATTATCTATGGATACAGGACAACTAAAATTTTTTTTTGTCCCATTGATGTCTAAATATTCTACAGTTTCACCCATACTACATTGCATTGCTTTTGCGCCTATCATTTTTGTAATCGAAGCATGATTAGCTTTAGTTGCTGCAATCTTAGCACTATTAGTATACCCATTATAAGCAACTACACCCACAGCAGCAAGAATACCTATTATTGCTACTACGACAAGAAGTTCTATTAGGGTGAATGCTTTCCTACCTGTCATCAATAACTTTTCCTGAGATTTTTTCTAGATTTCCGTTTGAATTAGTAAAAGCTGAAGTTATGGTTATTTCACTTCCAGTGAAAGAACCTACAGTTCTTCCATTTGTTGCTGATCCAGATGAATAAAAAGCAGGGTTAGATGTAATATACGGATTTTTAAATCCTTCATTATTTAAATGGTCCTGTACAGCTCTAAAGAAAGAAGCAGTATCTGTTGAAGATTTAGAGCAATTAACATTATTTAAAGTTTGACTTCCACCTTTGGATTTAAGCTGAATACTTCCCCCTTGAATTTCACATTTTTTAAGTTCAGAACTTAAAAACTTAACAATTGAACTATGATTAGATTTAACTGAAGCTATTTTGGCGCTTGCTGTATACCCATTGTAAGCAACCACACCAACTGCTGCGAGTATACCGATAATTGCTACAACGACTAGAAGTTCTATTAATGTAAAGGCTTTTTGTTTCATCTAAGTTTAAGGAAAAAATTCTACCGGGCAATAAGATATATATGCAAGATTAGATTTATAATTACCTGTGCAAGGTAATTCTGTACAAGTATGAATATGCAAAGTACCTATTTTTCCTCCACTGCCACCTTGAGGATCAATTATTGTATATCCTAGATCAACAGCACTGCCCCATCCCGAACTTGTAACTCCAATTTTTCCAACTCTCCCTTGGTCTCCATAAGGATTTTGAAATTTTTCTTTTGAAGCTTTTACAACTGCATTTGTAATTGAACCCATAGGATTTCCCCCAGAATTAAAAGTTGATAATATTGAGGAAGAAGTTATTTGACCATCAAATAAACTATCAACTCCTAGAACTATTTTTTGAGCTTCTGCAGAAACCCATTTACATACAGCAGAATGATTTGACTTTGCTGCAGATTTTTTTGCCGAACTTGTATACCCATTATAGGCAACAACTCCTACAGCAGCCAAAATCCCTATTATTGCAACAACTACCAAAAGTTCGATTAATGTAAAACCATTTCGTTTCATAAAAATACAATACCACTATGAACTATGCTTGATCAATAATTTAAAAATATTTATTAAACGCAATATAGTTATAAACTAAATCATTTATCTTAGGCTTATGAGTAAAACCTTTTTACTTCATTAATTTATTCTATGCTGACAGTGCTAAAAATTTTTTCACCCTTTTCACTTACTTTTGAACCAATCTCAATTTTTTTTCCCCAAAAATCTCGATCAATACAAGTTAATCCTAAGTTCCCCGAAACATCTTTTCTACTAATATTAACGCTACAAGTGCTAACAGCTGTAGTTCCTAGATTATGAGGATTTTCCCAATTGGCTGCCTTAAAATGATTTTCAAAAGCAGTTGTAACGGAATAGCTATTTCGATCTGTCCAATTATTTATTTTTGGACATAGGTCTGGTTGTGCTGTTATTTTGTTTGATACTAATTTATTTAAAATTATTTCTTGTCCCAAACTGCACTTCATTATTTCAGCTGAGATAAATTTTGCTATCTGTTTGTGCATTTGTTTTACTGCATTATTTTTTGCAGCAGTTGTATACCCATTATAAGCAACAACACCTACTGCAGCAAGAATACCGATGATAGCTACTACGACTAATAATTCTATTAATGTAAAAGCTTTGCGATTCATAAATTTCCATCTAGTATTGCATAATCTTGCATAGTTTTATTATCCCACCACCACATTATCTTAAACTTGCCATTTGCTTCATTGCCACAATAAGGGCTTCTAGGACAAACAACTATATTTACATCCCCATCAACTTGACCATCACCTGATCTAACTCCACCTCTATCATCACCTGTTACAACTGTCCTACATCCTCCGCCGGGCGCATCTGCTACCCATCCAGTTCCTTCCTTCGGAAATTTTGGATTTCTAATATTATATTGCCATGATAGATAAATTGCTGCACATGCTTGGTAATTTTTATTTACTTTAACAGGACAAGATAAGTTGAAGGCTTTTTGGCTACTATCCATATCACATTTAGCAACTTCATTTGCAAAATACCTGACTGTATTTTTAAAATTTTGCTTAGCAACTGCTTTGCGGGCACTTTCAACATATCCATTATAAGCAACTACTCCTACTGCAGCAAGAATACCGATGATAGCTACTACGACTAGGAGTTCTATCAGTGTAAAAGCTTTAATTTTCATAATAAATTAAAATAAAAATAAAATACCCAAAGAAAACCAGTAAACATTGTAAGAAAAATTAATGCTAAACCAACTAAAGTATCTTGATTAACTTTTTTTCTCCATTTTCTTGGAAAAAAATTTAATGAATAAGCATAAACAATTAAAAAAATATTTAAAAAAGTAACAACTATATTAAAAAATAAAAAATTGTTCATAGAAATAAATTAGCAGTTGCTAGAAGTTAATTTATTTTTTTCATTCAAAGTAAGTGTACAATTAGATGATTTATTTTTTGCTTGAATACTTAATGTATCAGCACTTGAATTACCTGAGATTGTAAAAGTATAATTTTGATTTGAAAGATCATCAACACCATCAAAAAGCTCATTGATTATATTATTTAATGATGAGTTATAATAATAGCTTCCATTATTGGACTTATATTCTTGTTCAGCTAAATAGATGGACTTTAAACTTATTTCTGCTTGTTTTTTTTCTGCAGATGATTTGTATTTTCCATATGAAACAACACCAATTGCAGAGAGTATTCCTATAAGTGCTACTACAACCAAAAGCTCTATTAAAGTAAACCCTTGGCTGTAGCGCCTCATAAAAAATTTAATCTACTGATATACTCGCCGTTAATTGATCCGACGAACCACATCCAGATTTAGTACAAGTTTTTACGGTTACAGTTGAACCTGATGAACTTACACTAACTTGACCCGCGACAAAACTTGAAGAAGATTTAACTGCATTGTTTGCAGTGTCGTATGGATTTTTATCAGTCATTGTATTCACTGCACCAGTAACAGCTTTTGCTGCTGTTGCGGGACAATCTTGATTTGTACCCATAAACTTACTTTCGCCAAGTGAACATTTTTGAATTTCCGCAGAGATATACTTAACTGCTTGTGAATGCATTGTTTTTGCTGCATTTGCTTTTGCTGAGGCTGTGTAACCGTTATAAGCAACGACTCCGACAGCAGCAAGAATACCTATTATTGCTACTACAACTAATAATTCTATTAGTGTAAAACCTTTATTCTTTTTCATATTTAACCCTCTAAAATTGCAACTTGTTGTCTAATTAAAGTTTACCTTACTAAAGATTATAGTAATTCTAATTTAAATAAAAGCTTAAAAAAAACACTTATTTTAGTTGATTATTGCTCCAACATTGAAAATAGGTGCGTACATTGCAAGCATCAGACCACCTATTGTTATTCCCATAAATACAATCATTATTGGTTCAATAAGGCTTGAAAGGTTTCCAACAGCTACATCGAACTCCTCCTCATAATAGGTTGCAACCGAACCAAACATATCATCTAAACTTCCAGTTTGCTCACCTACAGAAATTAATTGGCTAAATGTAGATGGAAATACTTTTTCTTTCTTAAATAAATCAGTGAGCGTTTCACCAGAGAAAACTCCTTTTTTAATATTTTCTAAAGCCTCAACTACAATCGTATTTGTCGTAACAGACTTGGCAATATCTATACTTTCAATTAAATCTACACCTGCTTGGTTAAGATTTCCAAGGACCATTGATACTTTTGCTAAAATAGATTTATTTAATAAATTTCCAAATATCGGCATTTTCAAAGTAAATGCATGCCACGACTTTCTGATATTATAATTTTTTGAAATTAAATATTTGAATACTACTACGAACGTTACAATGCTAATAAACATTATCAAGCCACCCGCAGATCTTAAAAATGTACTCATAGACATTATTACTGCTGTTGGTGTGGGTAAATCATCACCCATACCCATGCCTTCGTACATTTTAACAAATGTTGGTACAACATTCATCAACATGAAAACAGTTACACCGATTGCAACAGTAAATAATACACCTGGATAGAAAAATGCACTTTTAATTTGAGATTTTATTTTTTCCTTCTTTTCTAAATTAGTAACAATTTTTTGTAAAAATATATCTAACTTACCACTAGCTTCACCAGCTTTTATTAAGTTTACAACTACTGTATCAAAAACTTTTGGATGTTTTTCAAAACATTTAGATAGAGCGTTACCAGCTTCTAAATCTTTTTTAATTGTTTCTATAATTTTTTTCATTCCTTTTTGGGTTGTTTGGTTAATGAGCATCTCTAAAGTATTTAGTACGGGCAATCCAGCTCTTAACATTGTTGCAAATTGTTTGCAGAATACTAAAATATCTTTAGCTTTTACACCGGTACCAAATGAAAAACTTTGTTTATCTTTTTTTTCAACAACTTTCTTTTTTTTGGACTCAACAAGTTTTGTTATAATAATTTTTTGCTCTTTTAGCTTGTGTGCTGCTTCAGAATTATTAAGAGCCTCTATTTCACCTTCAACATATTTTCCATATGAAATGCCTTTATATGCAAAATTTAACATTACTGTGTCTGTAATACCCTTTCAAATTCTAAATAACATAAATCACCACTCAACAGAAGATCATGACCCATTTGTTGCATAGTTTTAAATCCATTTTTTTTTGCTAATCCAGTTAATTCTGCTTGGCTGAGATCAGATAATATTCCTTGTTTCATTTCTTTGTCTATTTCTAGAATTTCATAAATACCCATTCTTCCTTTGAAACCTGAATTTCCACAATGTTCACAACCTTTACCTTTATAAATTTTTGCTCTTGCGGATTGTTCGGGTAAAAAACCAATTGCATTTAATAATTTTGGGGAAACATTTTCATCAATTATTTTACATTCCGGACAATTTCTTCTAGCTAATCTTTGAGCCATTATTAAACTTAAGGCCGCTGAAATTAAATAGTTTGGAGTTCCCATATTTTGAAGTCTAGTAATTGAGCTAGGTGCATCATTTGTGTGAAGTGTGCTAAATACTAAGTGACCAGTTAAAGAAGCCTTTAACGCTATATCAACCGTTGCTTTATCTCTAATCTCTCCAACAAGTATTACTTCTGGGTCTTGTCTTAAAAAAGATCTAAGAGCTTCTTCGAATGTATAACCAATTGCTTCTTTTACCTGTACCTGTCCTACTCCCTCTAATTCATATTCAACAGGATCTTCAGCAGTTAAAATATTCATACCTGGTTTATTGATGTGTTTTAAAACACTGTATAAGGTAGTTGTCTTTCCACTACCTGTTGGACCAGTTACTAAAACCATTCCTTGAGGTGATGAAATAGCTTTAGTTAATTTATCTAGATCGTTTTTTTCAAATCCTAATTCACTTAATTTTTTTTCACCTGCCTCTTTATTTAGAATCCTCATTACAATTCTCTCATTATTTTTTGTAGGAAGAATTGAAACCCTTAAATCAACCTCTTTTGTGTCTGATTTAAATGTACTAGCCCCGTCTTGAGGAACTCTTCTTTCTGCTATATCGAGTTTACTTATAATTTTTATTCTTGTTACAACAGCATTATAGTTTTCAAATAAGAACTTAGAGTAATCATTCATTATTCGTAAAATTCCATCAACTCTAAATCTAACTTGTGCTGTATCTCTAAAACATTCTACATGTATATCGCTGGCGCCTAAATTTATTGCTTCAGTAATTATTTTATTTCCAAAGACTATGACTTCTGAACCAACTTCAATCAATTCATCTTCATTTATTTTTCTTTTCTTCTTTTCAACTTTAACATTAGTTGAAGATATTTTTTCTTCATTTGTATCTTTAATTCTTTGAATAAAATCATTTATATTAGAAATTGAAGCTGCATAAAGCTCGGGCTCTAATTGAGTCATAGTTTTTAAAGTTTTCATTAAACTCAATTTAGACCCATCAGGAATTGCAACTTTAAGCTTATCACCCATTATCTCAAAAGGAACAACAGAATTTTCTTCCATGAATCTAAAGTCTAATATCCTTTTAATTTTAAGATCAATTTTCTTCTCTTTTAGATCAATAATATCTAATGAGTATGTTGAAGATAATAAACTTACAATTTTATGTTCGTTAGTAAGATTTAATTCAAATGCTGTTTCTAATTTAGATTTTCCAATCTCACCACTTGTTGAATTTATTTTTGATAATTGACTACTGTTAATCGCTTCATGATCTAGAAGCATATTTAAAATATTCTGTTCACTTTGTTCGTTTAATCTAGTTTTCATAATTATTGAACTACCCTTGGGCCGATAAAGATAAGTAATTCTTTCAATTCGTCTGTTTTATCTTTTCCTTTAAATAAATTTCCAACAACCGGAACATTGCTTAAACCTGGAGTTTTTGTTTGAGTGTTATTCTTTGTATTTTTTTTAATTCCTCCTATGACTACAATATCGCCATCACTAACTAATAACTTTGTCTTAATTTCGTTAGTAGATATTCCTGGCTCATCAGCACCTGCGATTGTCTTAGGCGCATCATTGTTTACTTGAATATCAAGTAAAACATTTCCGTCACCAATAACACTTGGAGTTACAGTTAAAGAAAGAGCTGCCTCTTTAAATTCTGTTGTTGTAGTTCCTTCAGATGTTGTTTGGTATGGAATTTGATCTCCTTGAGTAATCGTTGCTTCTTGGTTGTTCAAAGTAAATACGCTTGGTGATGATAAAATTTCATTCAACCCTAATGACTCTAATGCTTCTAATTCTACTTTTAGAGCGGCTGTTCCAAATGTTTTAATTATTCCAATTCCACTTGTAGCGTTTGTGATTGAGTTGTTTGTTACTGTACCCGCTGCGGCACCTAATGATATACCTCCAGGTGTTGTTGCTGCTCCTCCAATACTTCCGCTAACAACTGTGGACCCTTTTTCACCTGATATACCTTTTTTGCTCATCGCGCCTATTCTTGTTCCTAAAGCTTTTGCAAATGACGAAGTTACATCAACTATAAAAGCTTCTATTAAAACTTGTTTTGTCTTAACATCAATTTCCTCTAAAACTTTTGCTATGACGTCTAAATCTTCCTTGTGCCCTCTAACGATTATTGATCTAGTTGTATCCTCAATTGTAATTTTTAGATTAGACATTACACTTGCACCCTCTGCTCCTTGTGTAGCAAACAAATCCTCTAAGGTCGTTTTTGCTTCAGTTGGACTTATGTAATATAATCTAAATATTTCAGCCAAAATTGGCTCAACGGAGTCTTCTAATTCAATTTTTTTCTTCAACACCTCTGCTCTTGAAGATTTGAAGGTCTCTTGGCTGGTTAGTTGTTCTGGGCTATGTACTCTTATTATACCATTATTAACATCAATATCAGCCCCTAGTGTTTTCATATCTAGTAGTGTTTGAAATGCCACATCCCAAGGCACATTGTTGATCTTAGCATTCACAGTTCCGCTTACCTCATCGCCCACTAAAATGTTAATTTTTCCTACATCAGCTAAAAGAGACATTGCAAATTTAAAATCTAATGATTGAAAATTAATACTAATTTTTTGTTTGAGATTTGTATATTCATCAGGAATAGAAACATAATTTTTAACATTTTGAGTTGTAATTGTTTTTCTTTTTGTTTTTACTGCATCACCCTCTTTCGGTTTAGGTCCATCTTCTACTTTTCTTTCTATTTGTTTTAATCCCTCTTCAACAATTTTAGCAGTATCAATCAAAGGTTTGTCTCCGTGAACTGATTTACCTGGTTTTGTAGTTTGACAAGAATATAAAAACAGAGGTAGCAATAATATAGATAATAATTTTAATTTTTTACTCATGCTTAACCGTTACTCTCTTTTATAATGTTATTCATATAAACTTCATAAAATTTGTTTTCACTGTCCTCAACTACGATGTACTCACTATTAATTTCTATTAATTTTGTATTTTCGGTTATATTTTCATTAATCTCATATTTAAAAGCGGATCCGTCAGGTGAAGATAGGATTGCAATTTTTTTTGTTCTTGCAATTATTACACCAACTAATCTTTGATTATTTAATAATCCTACTGATTGTGAAACTTCACTTTGTCCAGTTTGTGCTTGTCCACTCGCAGATCCTGTGCCTCCTTGAAAGGGATCAATCGCTGGTAATTCTTCATCGTCTAAACTGTTATGCTCATCTGCCTGGATATAATTAAAATTCAGACCAAAAATTAAAATAATTAAATATAATATTTTTAAAATTTTACTTATACTCATCTGGTAATCCTACAATTGATATTGTGCCTTTTGCAATTATTTTTCCTTGTGTATCTTTAACTACATCTATCTCTTCTTGATCAAAGTTAACAACTTTCTGAGAACCTGCTAGAGCCCTTCTAAATTTTAAATAACCTAAAAAACTACCTCTTATTTCATATGCTACTGGAATTTTGTAATACATAAACTGATTTGCTTCTACAGAACCGTCATTTGATTGTTCACTACTTCCTTCAGCTTGACCATTTTTGTTTACACCCGTTGGTTCACTTTTTTTCAAATTAACTATTGATAAACCGTTTGCTAAAGCAAAATTACTTATGTTTTGATACAGATCTTCTACTTCTTTTTTCGAGTGAAATAGTTTGTTATTTTTTTCAAATTCTGGTTCTAATTTTTTTATAGTTTGATTTAATTTTACACTATCATTTTTAAATTTTTCTATCTGAATAACGTTTTCATTCATAATAGATATTTTTTCCTTTTGAGCTTTAATTGTTGGGCTTATGAAAGCATAATAAATTATTAAAAAAATTAAAATTGCGCCTGTACCTATACCAAATTTTATTAACAGTTTTTTGTCACTTAAAAGGCCTGAGCTTTTTAAGTTTGAAATTAAATCTTTAATATCTAAATTTTTTAAATTCTCAAGTGCCATCAATTAGCCTTTAAAATACAATTTATTGTAAATCCTTTCTTATTATTACTACCTGTTCCTCCACTTTCAGTATTGACTGTCATATTTGCTAATGACGCTTGTTCGATTAAAGGTTTTGCATTTAGATTTGAAATAAAATTTAAAATATCTTGATCTGAAAAAGCAACACCTTCAATTATTACTGTATTTGTTCCATCAAATTTCATTTTTGTAAAGTTAACTCTAAGAGGTACACTTCTAGTTATTTGAGCAAGCGCACGATAACTTTCTATTTGATTAGAACTAATTTGTTTTCCAAGTTCTAGAGATTTATCTATTTCTCTTTTTCTTTTAATTAATTTTGAAAATTTTGCATTCTCTTGATCATATTCCATTTGTACTTGATCAAAATTAACTAGTTTATCTTTATTAGAATTGTATTGAAAAAAAGATAATACAATTAAAATTAAATATAGTGCAGCTATACCTCCTGCTAATCCTTTTGCAGCAAATCCAGATAAGAACTTTAATCTTCCTTTTTGCCTTATCGCTTCTCTATTTGGTAGAAGGTTGATATTTTTAACAGCTGTTACAAACTTGTAATATCCGAAAACATCTAATTTTCTATAAGCTAGTCCAAGAACTGAAGCAAGGTTAGATCTATTTTCTAAAGTCGTTTTTTCAGCATTATAGCTAGGGATTGCAACTCCATCTAGTGGATCAAATAAATTAAAACCAAGATTGGGAAGGTTTTTTTTAAATGAAGGAATTATATGCTGAATATTTTTAAGTGAACTAACTATTTGTAAATTTGTGATTTTACTCTCATATTTTCCCTCATAATCAGCTAATGCTTGCTTTATTTGCATCGCATATCTTCTGATAACTGCATCGCTTTCGTTATTTACAGCGCCCCCATCTATACTGTTCATTAAATCTTTTTCTGGTTGACGGAGAAAAACGTCTGTAATTATAGGTGTATTGTTATGAATTATCATCAGATAGTTTTCCTCTAATCCAATTTCTAAAATTGCTGATGCATTTTTCTCAGTAATTGTTTTAAATTTACTATTATCGTGTGCATTTTTAAGAGTGAAACATTTCACATCAATAATAACTGGATTTAATCCTGCCTTTTTTGCTATTGCTGAGTAAGCATTTACATCTGACAATTTAGATGCAACAAATAAAATATCCATTGTATTTTTTTTACTATCTCTATTAATAATTTGATGGAAAACTGAGTAATCGTTTAAATTATCTGCAAGCTGTACGAGGTTTTCCCAGAGAGAATCTGT
Organism: uncultured Pelagibacteraceae bacterium; assembly: GCA_902554335.1. Classification (GTDB taxonomy): domain Bacteria; phylum Pseudomonadota; class Alphaproteobacteria; order Pelagibacterales; family Pelagibacteraceae; genus Pelagibacter. Next base: position 1,011 of record CACDOD010000019.1, on the reverse strand, counting down.
TTCGATAGCTTTTTGTAGTTCCTCATCTGACATAAGTGGACTTGTAACAACTCTTATAATTGCACTTGTAACCGGAATTGATAATGCAATGTTCTTTGATGTTATTTTTGCATTTGCTAAAGCTAAACTAATTTCTTCAGCTATATACTCTTTATTTTCTAAAACGTTTTCAGATATTTTTTCTTGATCTAATGAACGATAAGAAAATTTATCTAATATCCATTTTTCCTCTTTATCTTGTGAAACTTGACATACTCGTATTGCTTCTCTTGAAATATCTAATCCTGCTATTTCTTCTCCAGCAACACTTAACTTTGATACTTTTGATTGAAAAAAATTTTTAAATAATGAATTTATCTTGTTCTTTGCAGAAGTTTTTTCTTTAGATTTTTCAGTACCAATATTATTTGAAGTTTCATTTTCTTTATTTGATTTTCCAAATTTGATATTTTTTAATTTATCAAACATTGATGATTTTAATCCTTTTTTTGGCTCTAAGTCATCATTATTATTCTTTGGTGCTTTTGATGCTGAAGAAATTTCAAAATTCTCTATTTTTTTGTCTATTTCACTTGTTATATTTTGATTTGTAGATTGATTGTCCTCAACTTTTGTTTTTTCATAATTTTTTGATAAATTTTCAGCCTCTAAATGTACGTTATCGAACCATTTTTCTAAAATTGGTATGGCATCATCTAAATCTTGAGTACCTGAAGAGGAAATTTTTTGTTTTCCATTTATATACAATCTGCCAACCCAGTTTTTTGACTTTAATTCTCCCTTATATTTATCCTGACGAACATAAATATGTAATCTTCCCTCTTTTCTATGAATTACTTGATTTGAAGATTGTTCTTTTTCTTCAATTTTAGATTGATTATCACTTTCTAATTGACTTTCAGTTTTTGGTAGGCTTGTTTCTTCTCTTATTTTTTCACTTTCAGATTGATTTATTTGTTTTTCTAAATTTTTATCTTCTTCGTTTATCATAAATCTTTTTTTTTTTTACAA
>CACDOD010000018.1 GCA_902554335.1 uncultured Pelagibacteraceae bacterium | reverse complement strand
CAAATGGACCGAAAGAATGCTTAGAATTTGCCGATTATTCTTTTGATGAACACTTTGGAAAGCCCATTCCTTCATTTCCTCCAAGAGAAGTACTTTATGATTATATACTAGGGAGAGTTAAAAAAGGTAATTCTAAAAGTAAAGTAAGATTTAATACTACAGTAACAAGCGTTAAGTATGATGGGAGCAAATTTGAAGTTGTTTCAAATGACAAAAAAAATAATAAATTAGTGAAAGAAAACTTTGACTACGTTGTTGTTTCATCAGGACATTTTTCTGTACCATATATTCCTGAATACCCGGGTATGGGTTCTTTTCCTGGAAGAATAATGCATTCACATGATTTTAGAGATGCTGAAGAATTTAGAGGAAAAAATGTAATTGTGTTAGGCAGCAGTTATTCAGCTGAAGATGTTGCTTTGCAGTGTCACAAATATGGAGCTAAAACTGTAACTATTGGTTACAGACATAATCCAATGGGATTTAAATGGCCTAAAGGTGTATCTGAAGTTTTTCATCTTGATCGATTAGATGGGAAAAAAGCAATATTTAAAGATGGTCACGAACAAGAAGCAGATGCAATTATATTATGCTCAGGATATCTTCATCATTTTCCATTCTTATCTGAAGATCTAAAGCTTAAAACTAGAAACAGATTATATCCACCAAAATTATATAAAGGAGTGGTTTGGCAAGACAATCACAAATTATTATATTTGGGAATGCAAGACCAATTCCATACTTTTAATATGTTTGATTGTCAGGCATGGTATGCAAGAGATGTTGTTATGGGAAAAATAAAAATACCTGATAATAATGAAATTGAAAAAGATATTAATAAATGGGTAGCTATGGAGGAAAAATTAGAAAATCCAGATCAGATGATTGATTTTCAAACTGAATATACAAAAGAACTTCATGAATTGTCAGATTATCCAAAAATTGATTTTGAATTAATTAGAAAACACTTCAAAGAATGGGAGCATCATAAAGTAGAGGACATTATGACCTACAGGAATAAATCCTTTTCTTCCCCTGTTACTGGGTCTGTCGCCCCAATTCATCACACTCCTTGGGCAACAGCGATGGATGATTCTTTAAAAGTATTTTTGGACCAGTCTAAAAAATAAATATAAATTCTATTTATTTTGCCATCTGATGTTCAATTTTTTATTTTTTAAAATTGATCTTAATAAATCAACCATTAAAGGTATTTTCTTCTTATTAATTTTTTTTAAAATATACCTACCAATTTCTCTAGCAAGTTCTGCTCCTTCAACAGTATCATTTGGCATAAATTTTTTTTTTGCATTTTTAAATATATAACCTTTGCCTAAAAACTCACCCATCTTACTATTCCTTCCACCTACAGCGCTTACATATAAATCTCCAACACCAGCTAAACCATAAACAGTTTCTTCTTTTCCTTTAAAATGTTTTGTTAAATACATCATCTCGTTTATAGATTTTGTAAATATTGAAGATGAAGTATTTGAACCCTCTCCTGAACCAATTAACATAGAATAAATATTTTTAATCGCAGAACATACCTCTACACCTTTAACATCTCTCGAATATTCTATGTTGTAGTATTTAGTTGAGATTAAATTTCCTATTGATTTTGCTTTTTTAATATCTTTGTTTGCAATAATAGTACTAGATTTTATTCTTCTAGCTAACTCTATTGCTAAACAAGGTCCTTTCAATACTGATATATCAAATTTTCTCGTTTCTTTATTAAGCTGTTCGGACATTGTAATGATTTTTTGTGAAATCTTGTCGTATTTTAAACCTTTAGTTAAAACTAATATTTTTGGGCTAAATTTAAATTTTTTTAAACAATCCCTAACAAGATCAATTCCAATAGAACTAACCGCTACAACTACTAGATCCCATCTTTTATTCAATAATTCACTTGAAAAATTTTTAACAATTAAATTATTGTGTAATTTTAATTTCAAAGATGGATGATATTTTTTGTTTGAATTTATTTTTTTTATTAATTTAAAATTATATGGTTCTGATAATGTAACTTTATGTCTGTTATCCATACAAGGAACTGAAAATGCCGCTCCCATAGCTCCTGCTCCAATAATAAGTATATTTTTCATGTTTTAAATTATGCTAAAGTTTTTCTAATTGCTTGTTTCCAACCTTGCAATAACTTATTTCTCAAAGATTTATTAAGTTTTGGTGAAAAAATTCTATCTTTTTTCCATTTAACTTTAATTTCATTTAAAGATTTGAATTCTCTAATTTGATATCCTGCTAATAGTGCAACACCTAATGCAGTAGTTTCTGAAACTTTTGGTCTCACTACTTTTAAATTAATCGTATCTGATAAAAACTGCGCAAACCAATTGTTTGCTACCATTCCACCATCCACTTTTATTATTTTTGGTTTTAGCCCATCTTTTTTCATAGATTCAAATAAATCAAAACTTTGATACGCAACAGATTCTACAACTGCCCTAACTAAACTTTTCCAATCGCTATTCCTAGTTAGGCCTGTAATCAATCCTCTTGCGTCTGGCCTCCAATACGGCGCTCCTATTCCACTAAATGCAGGAACAATATAAACACCCTCATTATTTTTTTTTGATTTAGCAATTTGTTCAGTTTCATATGCATTATTTATCAACTTTATTTTATCTCTCAACCATTGAACCCCAGCACCAGCTATAAATATCGAGCCTTCTAATGCATAAGTGTTTTTACCATTCAGTGTATAGCAAATTGTGGTTAATAATTTATTTTTAGAATAAATTTTTTTTGATCCTGTGTTCATGATCACAAATGCTCCAGTTCCATATGTGCTTTTTGTTGAACCACTTTCAAAACAAGCTTGCCCAACAGCTGCAGATTGTTGATCTCCAAGAACAGCAGAAATAGGTATCTCTTTACCTAAAATTTTTTTATTTGTTGTTCCAAAATTATCTGCTGAGTTTTTAACCTCAGGCAAAATTTTTTTAGGTATTTTTAATTTATTTAATATTTCGTCATCCCATTTATTTAAATTTATATTAAATAGCATTGTTCTTGAAGCATTGGTAGTTTCTGTCAGGTGATGTTTTCCATTAGTGAGTTTCCATATTAAAAATGTATCAATGGTACCAAATAGTAAATTATTTGATTTTAATAAAAATTTACTACTTTTAATGTTATCTAATATCCATTTGATTTTTGTTGCAGAAAAATATGGATCAATAAATAAACCAGTTTTATTTCGAATTTTTTTTTCAAAATCATTTTTTTTTAAATTTTTACAAAATTCTTGTGTTCTTCTATCTTGCCATACAATTGCATTATAAACTGGCTTCCCATTTTTTTTATTCCAAAGAACTGTTGTCTCTCTCTGATTAGTTATTCCAATACTTAAGATTTTACCTTTTAGCTTTTTTGCTTTTTGAATTACTTTTTTTAATGATGAAAGTGTAGTTTTCCAAATGTCATTTGGGTCATGCTCTACCCAGCCATTTTTAGGAAAAAATTGTTTAAATTCTTGCTGGTGTATAAATTTTATATTACCACTAGTGTCGAATAATATTACTCTTGATGATGTTGTTCCTTGATCAATGGCAACAATAAATTTTTTCACAAAGTTTAATCAATGCCTAAGTGTTTTTTTCTTTGTCCTACCCAAGTTCTAATCAAGTTATCAAATATCAAACCTATAAAAGCTACACAAATACCTAGGGTTAATCCTATTCCAGCTCCATTTTTATCTGATAGTGCTTTTAGAATATATTGTCCTAAATCCTCTGTTCCTATAAATGCTCCAATTATCACCATAAACAGTGCAAAAACTATAGTTTGATTAAGACCAAGCATCATATGTGGAAATGCTAATGGAAATTCTATTTTTGTTAATCTTTGGAATTTATTTACTCCTGACATTGTTGCCGCATCGTGTAGACCTGCTGGAACACTTCTTAATCCTTCAATTGTATATCTTGTTGCAGGTATTGTTGCGTAAACTATAACAGCTATCAATACAGATGTATCAGTGATTCCAAAAAGCATCATAACTGGTATCAGATAAACAAAAGATGGGAATGTTTGAAATATATCGCATACACCAAGCATAAAAGCAGCCGCACGTTTGCTTTGGAAACATAAAGTTCCAACTGTAAATCCAATTGCACAAGACATAATTACTCCAAAAGTTGCCATGTACGTTGTAACCAAGGCTCTATCCCACCACGGGCTTAAAGCTATAAATAAAGTTAATCCAAAAACAACTAAAGCGGAACGAATTCCACCAATTAAATATCCCGCTCCTACAACTAAAACTAAGGTAGCTACTGCCGGCATTCTTAAATATAAAGCTCGCATTGGCTGAAGGACTTCAACAATCAGCCAGGTATTAAATGCTTTTATATATACAAAAAAAGTATCAAAAATCCAGTCAACACCTTTATTCCAAAAATCTGCTGTTGATATTCCCTTATTATGTGGAACTTCAAATAAGTAATTAAATGTATCTTTGAATATAAAAGTTCCAACATAAGCAAGTATAATTCCTATAATTACTGATGCGCCAAAAAACAAAGAATTTTTATTTCTTTGGTAGAATGTAAGATTTCCAAAATAATCTGTTTGTTTATTCGCCCAAGCTAAAGACATTTTATCTAAAAGAATTGCAATTAAACTAATACATAGTCCTGCCTCTAGAGCTAATCCAATATTTAATTGGTTTAAAGCTAATAATAAATTAAACCCTAAACCTTTTGCACCTATAAAGGCCGAAATAACAGCCATAGAAAAACAAACCATGATTACTTGGTTCACCCCTATTAGGATATCTCTTCGTGCAGTTGGAATTAAAACTTTAGTCATCAATTGCCAATTATTACATCCACTCATTCTCCCTGCTTCGATTACTTCTGGAGGTACTGCTCTTAGACCCAATAAAGTTAAAAGTATCATTGGGGGAACAGCAACAATCATAGTTATAATTACAGCGGCATGATCTCCTACACCAAAAAGAACAAGTGCTGGGACTAATACTGCATATTGTGGCATTGTTTGCATAACTAGAAGTATGGGATACAACGCTTTTTCAACACGTTTACTTTTATATGCTGCTACACCTAATCCTAAACCAAATATAAATGACAATGGTGCTGCTACTAATATAAATGACAGCGTTTGCATAGATGGCTTCCACTGACCAAATATAGAAATATAAACCATTACTAAACCAGCAAATATAGCTAAACCCTTGCCACTTAATTTGTATGCAAGTATAGCGAAACCAGCAGCAACAATTGTCCAAGGTAGACCTGGTAACTCTGCCCATGGATTTTTATCAATCCAATCCCAACTAGTAAACGCTACAATTGTTTCAAGTCCACCTAATAAAGTTTCTCTAATTAAAAATATTAAAAATGTCATAAATGAAGTTAAGGTTCTTGATATTTCTAATACTAGTGGTCTAGTTTTATATTCTTGTGTATCTTCATTCCAAAATTCCATTGGCATCCACTCATTCATTAAAAAAAATAATGAATCATTGATCCAAATAGGTAGCCATCCAAGAAGTGGTGGTAGTCTCCAAAATACATCAAAAGCGTAATACCTTACTTCTTTACCTAAAAAAACATATGTACTTTGATTTGGGTCTTTTACAAATTCTGCTTGTCCTCTTATAAATTTGTATGTTTCAGGAACATCGATAGAAAAACATAAAGCAAAAAATATGATTAATAAAAATAACCATTGAAATAATTTCGGATATTTTTTTAAGTAATCCATATTTTAATTACTATTTTTTCTTCCTCCAAAAACCGTGTTAATTATTTTTGTAGGATTTATAGAACCGATTACTTTATTGTTTTCATCTGTAACGGCCACTGATTTTTCTTGAGAAAGAATTTTTTCAGCTACATTTTCTATGACTTCATCTTTTGAAACCTTTAAATCACCTAAATTCTCTGTATTTGATGTATCCATTACATCTTCTATTAATAAAACTTTTTCTCTTGGCACTTCTTCAGTGAATTTTCTCACATATTCAGTCGCAGGATTTAAAACAATTTTTGCAGGAGTGTCTAATTGCTCAATTATACCATCTTTCATAATTGCAATACGGTCAGCAAGTTTTAAAGCTTCATCAAAATCATGCGTAATAAACATAATTGTTTTTTGTAATTTTTCCTGAAGTCTTAAAAACTCATCTTGCATTTCTTTACGAATTAAAGGGTCTAATGCAGAAAAAGGTTCATCTAAAAACCATATATCAGGTTCCACTGCTAAGGATCTTGCTATTCCTACCCTTTGCTGTTGACCACCTGAAAGTTCTCTTGGAAAATAATTTTCTCTTCCATCAAGGCCAACTAATTTAACCATATCCATTGCTTTGCTAATACTATCTTCAGTTTTAATTCCCTTTATTTGAAGTGGAAAAGCAATATTTTCAACTACTGTTTTATGAGGCAGCAAAGCAAAACTTTGAAAAACCATTCCCATTTTATTTCTTCTAAGGTCAATAAGTTCTTTATTATTTAATTTTAGAAGATCCTGACCTTCAATAAAAATTTTTCCACCTGTTGCATCTGTCAACCTGGATATACATCTTAACAATGTTGATTTGCCTGAACCTGATAGGCCCATTACGACCAACATTTCTCCTTTTGAAACTTCAAATGAAGCATTATTGACACCCACAATGCATCCATTATCTTGGAAAGTTTTAGCATCAACATTACCATTTGATTCTTGAAGCATTTTTTCTGCATTTGCTCCGAAAATTTTATAAACATTTTCACATTTAATAACTGGTTCTGACATAAATTATTAATTAAATTATATGAAATTAATATAAAATTAAATCTATTTAATTAGTATTTTCCCCCTAAAAGTTTTTTATAAAATATACTCTTGTATCAATTCCAGTACTTAAAAAGCTTAATGCCTCTCCACTTACAGTAATTGACTCGTTTACTCCTACATTGTCTCCACTTACAGTAAAACCAGCAAAACATTTATTTTTTTCTTTATCCCATTTCACAAATGTCTCATCTATTTTGTTTCCATTTATTGTATAAATTTCATGTGCTCTAAAATTAAGAAAATTCGCACCCATAATCGCTCGTTGTGGTATAAGCTTTGTTGCTTTGCAAACCTGCTCGTAAATATCATCTGTTAATTTGTAGTGATCTGTTCCATCAAAAGTTACCAATATCCCAGATGGAAGTTTTGATATTAATTCGCTTAGTTTTTTTTCTTGTGCAATTCTCTCTTCTTCTATTTTCATTTTTTCGACTAATTCATCACCTTCTCCAAACATGACATTTAAAATAAAAAAAAATGAAATTACTATAATTGTTACAATGACTAAGCCACCAAATTGCTTGATAGATTCGGGTAATTCTCTAATTTTATTTTGGTAATTTTCTTTTGACATTATTCTTGTATTTTTCCATTTTTCCAAATTCCAGATTTTTGCGATCCATCAGACCAAGTAAAGGTTCCCTCGCCATTCATAAAACCATTAGCCCATTCTCCTTCATATGTTGATCCATCTGGAAAAGTTAATATACCTATGCCACTCCATTCACTGTTCTTGAATTCGCCTTTATAAATATATCCGTTAGGCCAAGTCTCAACTCCTTGACCATTTTTTTTTGTACCTACCCACTCACCTTCATAAGTTGTTTTATCTGTATAAACCCATTTACCATAACCATTTTCACAATTTCCCTCCTTGCACCCAGTACTACGCGCTAATGCAACAGATGAGATGATTAAACTTAAAATAATGCTTATAAGAATTTTTTTCATTTTATTATTTTACACATTATTGATTAAAAAAAATCCCCCCCAACGTAGTCGGGGGAGATTTTTAAAATTTTTTTGGTTTTAACCTTATTTAGTAAAGGCTTTCCAAACTTTCTCGTTGTCTTTCAGCCATTTTTTAGCTGCATCCTCATGAGTCATTTTGTCAACGTCTACTAAAGCAGCCATTGCTCCAATTTGACTTGTAGAGAAAGATAGCTTTTTAAACATAGCCGCAGCTTTTGGATGAGTTTTAGGAAAATCAGCATTTACAGCTTTTTTCAAATAACCATCTGGCGAACCACATTTACCATCTCCACCGTCCTCTGGTCTACAACCAGCTGTGTATGGAGGAAAGTCGATGAATGTAAAACCAGCACCATCTGTAAAGTTAGGTGTCCAGTTAAAGATGATTGTTCCTCTTCCTTCTTTTTCAGCAGCTGCTAATTCCGCCCAAAGTGCATCCGCACTTCCAGCAAATTTAACCCACCAAAGATCACCCAAACCTAAAGCATCAACTCTTTGTGGAATTAAATCACCATGCCAAGTTTGTGGACCTTCCAACATTCTTCCTTTTCCATCTGGAGAGTCAGGTGTTGTAAAGTTTTTTGCACAGTCAGGATTTTTTAAAGCAGTCCAGTCTGGTAGACCTGGGCATAATCCTTTTTCAGCAACCCAATTAGGATATCCCATATCCTCTAGTGTTCTTGCCTCATGGTCTCCCCAGTCAAGCAATCCACCTTTGTCAAGAGCTGTTGTGAATGATTTACCAAAAGCAGATTCCCATACCTCGTGAGATATAGTTACGTCACCAATTCTAATTGACTCGTATACTGCTTGTGAGTCAGCATTTACGTATTTTACGTTGTTACCCATGCTTTCCATAATTCCACCAATAACGTAAGCCATTACAATTTGACTTGACCAGTTATGAGTTGGGATAACGATGGGCTTTTTACTATCTGCCGAGTTAGCAATTCCAGCAAAAGAAACGGCTGAAATTATTACTGCAGATAAAAATGATATTATTTTTCTCATTTTTCCCCTTTCCTTAATATTAAGTAATTTTATTAAAGGCGTAATTAATAAAAAGATCAATCAATATTTTTATATATAAAAATTATAAATAGTTTTATATTATTATTTAAATATAAGCGTTTAATGAAAACAAGTTTCGATATTAAAGAACCGGGTTTAAATGTATTACCACCTGGAGTTGAGCGTCATGTAATTAATGGTGGAGGACTAACCGGCTTACAAATTTTTCCTGATGATGAAATTGAAATCATTAATGATGAAGGAAATCAAGTTTGTGAAATTATTGTATTTGATAAAAATGGAAAATCTGATCTTGGAATATTAAATCTTAAAGAAAATTCAAAAAATTCAGAAATAAAAAGAATCTTAACCAGCAAAGATGAAAGTTCTTTAATTGCAAACCATCAACTTAAAAAAAGAAATTTAGATATTACTAAGTCAAAATCTTCATTGATTTTTAGTAAGGACTCAATTTCAGGAGATAAAATAAATTTTAAATCAAAAGATAAGTGTTACGTTATTTTTGCTGCTCCAGGAGAAGATATGTTGGTACACGAACAAACTCCTGTAACAGATTTAACAATATTTGTTAAAAGAGCAAATGTAATAAATGATAAAGAATTATCTGTAATTCCAGATCCTGTATACGATCCAAAGCATGAACAGAATATTGATAGAACTACAGCAATTTCATATGAAGTAAAAGAAGGAGACTACATTCAAGTTATTACACCAACTGGGAGACAATGTTCTGACTTTGTAGCATTTGATACTCAAAAATTAGATAAAAAAATAGAAAAAGGATTGGACTGGCAAACTACAAGGACTTTTATGGGTCATACTTTTCCAGGACCAGGTTTATTTTCGAAATTTTATGATACTGATCATCAGCCATTAGTAGAAGTTATAAGAGATACAGTTGGAAGACACGATACTTTCAACTTGGCATGTACCTCAAAATATTATGAAGATGCGGGTTATTTTGGACATGCAAATTGCTCAGATAATTTAAGTAATGCAATGGAGCAATACGGAGTTCAAAGAAAAAAAGGTTGGCATGCAATAAACTTATTTTTTAATACTTCAGCAGGCGGATTAAACTCGGTGCTATCTGATGAATCTTTTGCAAGACCTGGAGATTATGTTTTATTTAAAGCTTTGAAAGATATAACTGTTGGTACTTCAGCATGTCCGAGTGATATTGATGCATGTAATTCATGGAATCCTACAGATATTTTTGTTAGAACTTATGACGGAAAAAAAGAATTTAAAAAGTCTTTTGCATTTAGAATGAAAACAGATTCAGAAAAAAAACTTACCAAACACTCTGGTTTCTATGAAAGAACATCTAAACTTACTAGAAATTTTGTAGACGCAAGAGGTTTTTGGTTACCAAATGATTATACGAAAAGTGGTTTGGTTAATGAATACAACGCATGTAGGGAGCAAGCTGTATTAATTGACCTATCTTCTCTAAGAAAATTTGAAATTTTAGGACCAGATGCAGAAGAATTAATGAATTACACTCTAACAAGAAATATTAAAAAACTTTCTGTAGGACAAGTTGTGTATTCAGCAATGTGTTATGAAAATGGAATGATGTTTGATGATGGAACTTTATTAAAATTAAGTGACACTGGTTATAGATGGATATGTGGTGATGAATACGGTGGAGAGTGGTTAAAAGAAGTTGCGAAGAAAAAAAATTACAAAGTAATCATTAAAAATTCAACTGATCAAATTAGCAACGTTTCTATTCAGGGTCCAAATAGTAGAAAAATTTTAAATAAATTAATTTTTACTCCTCCAACTCAGCCAACAATTAATGAGCTGCAATGGTTCAGATTTACTATATGCAGAATGGATGATTTAAATGGCATTCCCTTAGTGATATCTAGAACTGGATATACAGGCGAATTAGGTTATGAGGTTTGGTGCCACCCTAAAGATGCTCCTAAAGTTTGGGATAAATTAATGGATGCAGGAAAAAATGACGGACTAATTCCAGCAGGGTTTGCTGCATTAGACAAACTTAGAATAGAAGCTGGTTTAATATTATTTGGAAATGAATTTGATGGTCAACAAGATCCTTTTGAGGCAGGCATTGGTTTTGCAGTTCCTTTAAAAACAAAAGAAGATGATTTTATTGGAAAAAAAGTTTTACTTGAAAGAAAAGCAAACCCACAAAAAAAATTGGTAGGTCTTGAATTGATTGCTAAAGAACCTGCTGCACATGGTGATTGTGTGCATGTGGGGAGAGCTCAAATTGGTGTAGTTACTAGTGCTTGTTTTTCAACAATTCTTAATAAAAATATCGCATTATGTAGAATTGATCCTCAATACTCAGACATTAGCACTGAAGTAGAAGTAGGTAAAATTGATGGTCATCAAAAAAGAATTTCCGCTAAAGTAGTTAGATTTCCATTCTACGATCCAGACAAAAAAAAAGTAAGATCATAAATTAATGGGCAAAATTAAAAAAGATCTGTTGGAATTTTGGGAAGATCAAATGAGGCTATCTCATACCTCAAGCAATTATTTTTTTAGAAAATCTCCTTCTCATTACCATATGATGCTAATAGTTATGCATGCGTATAAATACGATGAAACATTATCGGTTGAAGAGTTAAAAACGAAGCTATTTAAGACATCCCGACCTAAATCAGCATTAATGATTAAAGAAGCTTGTGATAAGAATTTCTTCATTTTAGAAAAAAAAGGCAAAGATAACAGAAAAAAATACGTATTACCTACCCCAGAATTCGTAAGTGAGTTTAATGAATATCTAAAGACCCTTAACAATTTAAGCTTTTAATAAGCAATCAAAAGTTGAAGTTTAAAACTTATATAAATTATATATAAAAAATAATATATTCTTTCTTAACACAAATAATAAGGTTTCAACTATGTCATTACCGACAAAAGCAAAGGTAGTAATTATTGGTGGAGGAATTCACGGTTTAAGTACTGCTTGGAAACTTTCAGAAAAATATAAAAATCCAAACGACATAGTTGTCTTAGAAAAAAAAGATACAGCAGCAGGGGCAAGCGGAATTGCTTGTGGTGTAGTTAGAAATAATTATTTTCAACCAGCAATGAGACAGTTAATGGCGCATTCTGTTGAAGTTTGGGAAAGTGATAAAGAAAATTTTAGATATAATCCAGTGGGATACATGCAGATTTCGCCAGAAGTTATGCATGGAGATGTTGCGAGTATTTATAAACAACAAAAAGATATTGGATATGACTCCGTTTTCATTGAGGGTGAAAAAGATTGTATGAAATATATGCAAGGAATATTTGATGATTGGCAAGCAAAAAATATAACGTCTGTTCTTCATGAAAAAAAAGGTGGTTATGCATTTAATAAAGACTCTATTAAAGCTTTGGAGAAAAAAGCAAACAAAGGAGGAGTTGATGTTCATAAAGGAGTTAAAGTAACAGGTTTCAAAAGAGGAAGTAATAGTAACGCTGTTACAGGAGTTATTACTGATCAAGGAACGATAGATTGCGATCAAGTAGTTGTTGGAGCAGGCCCATGGGCAAGAGATTTTTGGAACATGTTAGATTTGCCTAAAACTGTAGATGTTAAAGGGAAAGACGGAAAATTACATACAACGGACATGTGGACTTATTGGTTTTTACAAGAAGGTGTTTTGGGAGTTCCGGCTGACTACTTAAAGACTAATAATGGTAAACAACCCCCTGTAATTCATGTAGACACTGATGCTCCACTTTATTCTGATGTTGATGGAAAACTTATTACAGATAAACTGTGGGGTATTTATTATAAACC
>CACDOD010000017.1 GCA_902554335.1 uncultured Pelagibacteraceae bacterium | reverse complement strand
GATATTTTTTTATTTTTTTAATGATACCTTACGATAAAAGAGACGGTAAAATATGGTACAACAACGAACTAGTTGATTGGGGCGATGTAAAATTGCACGTCCTTAACCATGGATTGCATTACGCAAGTTGTGTGTTCGAAGGCTTAAGAGTTTATGAAGGCGAAATATTTAAATTAGAAGAACATACTAAAAGATTTTTCTATTCTGCAAGAAGAATGGGATTTGAAATACCATATGAAGAAGATCACATAAATAAAGCTTCAAAAGAAATTGTAAAATTTCAAAAAGTTCAAAATGGATATGTAAGACCTGTGGCATGGAGGGGGAGTGAAATGATGGCAATCTCTGCACAGGAAACAAAAATTCACGTTGCAGTTGCTACATGGGAATGGGGATCATATTTTGATCCTAATCTTAAATTAAAAGGTATTAAATTAAATATTTCTAAATGGAGAAGACCTGCACCTAACACTATACCTTGGGATACTAAAGCCTCAGGATTATATATGATATGTACTCTTTCAAAGCACGAAGCTGAAAAAGATGGATATACTGACTCGTTAATGCTTGATTACGAGGGCAATGTTGCAGAAGCAACAGGAGCGAATATCTTTTTTAAAGATAAAGACGGCAATTTGCATACCCCGACTCCAGATAGTTTTTTAGATGGCATCACAAGAAGAACTGTTATTGATATAGCAAAGACAAAGAATATTAAAGTTTATGAAAGAAAGATCTCTCCAGATGAATTAAATAATTTTGAAGGATGTTTTTTAACTGGTACTGCAGCAGAGGTAACCCCAGTATCACAAATACAAAATTTTAAATTTAAAGTTTGTAATACAATTATTGACTTATCTGAGAGTTATCAGAGTGTAGTTAGAAAAAAAGCCGCAGCATAAATTACGATTTGTTGTCTTCAGAAATGGCATGATCAATACCTTTTCTAAGATAATCATAGCCTGTGTATAAAGTTATGAAGGCTGATAACCATAATAAAATTATACCTATTGTTTGAGCATTATAATCTTGAAAATTTAAAATTTTATTTCCTGTTTCACCAGTAAGAAGAATTGAGATTGCAGTCATTTGTAAAACGGTTTTTAATTTCGCAAGATTAGAAACTGGAAGTTTAATTTTACCTTTTGCTAAAAATTCCCTTAACCCAGAAATCAATATTTCTCTTGTAAGTATTATTATTGCAGCAATTACTTCATAATTTTTAATCGTGTTATCCATTACGAGTAAAATTAAAGCGGTAGCTACTATTATTTTATCTGCAATTGGATCTAAAAGCTCTCCAAGTTTTGACTCCTCCTTGAACATTCTGGCAAGAAGTCCATCTAAAAAATCAGTAAATGATGCAATTAAAAAAAGAAAAAAGGGCAGTAAGTCTCCATAAAATCCTGGAAGATAATATGCAATTACAAAAATAGGAACAATTATAATTCGTCCGATTGTGAGATAATTTGGTATTTTAATTTTCATTCGTGGAAAAAATTATATATTTTTTTTGCAACTTTTTCTTCTACTCCCTCAACTGATTTAATTTCATCTAAACTAGCCGATTCTACTGCACGGGCAGATCCAAAATGGTTTAAAATAGCTCTTTTTCTAACAGAACCGATACCATCTATTTGATCCAGTAAAGATTTGCTTATACCCTTTTTTCTTTTTGCCCTATGAGCACTTATAGCAAATCTATGAGCTTCGTCTCTAATTCTTTGAAGAAAAAAAAGAGTGGGGTCATTTTTTTCAAATTTGAACTCTTTACCATTATGAAAAAAAGTTTCGTTTCCACTATTTCTGAATTTGCCTTTAGCGATCGCAATTATCGGTATGTCATGAAGTCCTAGCTCATTCATTGTCTCTCTAGCAACTGAATATTGGCCTTTTCCTCCATCAATTAAAACTAAGTCTGGCATAGTTAAATAATTATCTTTTTCTTGAACTGCTTTTTTAAATCTTCTTCCAAGGACCTCTCTCATCATTCCATAGTCATCCTGTTCATTTTTTTCATTTTTAATATTAAATTTTCTATATCTTTTTTTATTAAATCCTTCTTCACCATAAGTAATCAATGCACCTACGCTATTAGAACCTTGATTATGACTATTATCATAAACTTCTATTAAATTTATATTATTTTCTAAATCAAATTTTTTGGAAACTTCTTCGAATAATTCTTTGTTATTTTGGCTCTCATATAATTTTCTGTTAAGACTATCTTTCGCATTTTTAATTGCTTGATTTATTACATTTAATTTTGATCCTTTTTTTGCAACGGAAATATTAATTTGTTTACCCTCTTTTTTTGTGAGAGCCTTCTCAATTAATATTTGTTCCTTTATTTTTTCACTCAGTATTATTGAACTAGGTACACTTTTATTTTCATAAAATTGAGATACAAAAGAATTTAAAATATTATTTAAGTTTTCTTCAGGGTCATGTTTTGGAAAAAAAGATTGATTTCCCCAATTTTGTTTTGATCTATAAAAAAAAACCTGAATACAGGTTTTTCCAGACTCTTTATATCCAGCAATTACATCTGCCTCAACTAGGTTAGCTTCGTTAATTCTTTGTGATGATTGAATGATATTCAAAGATTTAATTCTGTCTCTTAATATTGCAGCTTTTTCAAAATCTAAGTCATCGCTAGATTTTTCCATTTGATTAGAAAGATTTTTTTGTATTCTTCTAGATTTACCTGATACAAATTCAATAGCATCATTAACCGATTTTTTATAATCATCTTCTTCAACATAACCAACACATGGTCCTGAGCATCTTTTAATCTGATATAATATACAAGGTCTCTCTCTATTTTTAAAAACAGAATCATCACAAACTCTAATTTGAAATATTTTTTGTATCATTTTTATTGTCCAATTAGCAGATCCAGCTGAAGCAAAAGGACCAAAGAAAAAACCTTCCCGATTTTTTTTACCTCTATGTCTTTTAATTTGAGGCCATTTATCTTTGTTTCCAATAAAAATAAAAGGAAATGACTTATCATCTCTTAGTAAAATATTAAATTTGGGTTTGTACTTTTTTATTAAGTTTGCTTCCAGAAGTAATGCTTCACTTTCATTGGATGTAGTTGTTATCTCAAGTTTTGTAGTTTGAGATAACATTCTTTCAGTTCTAATTATGTGATTTTTTTCAGATACATAGCTCTTTAATCTATTAGGTAGATTTTTTGCCTTACCTACGTACAAAACCTCGTTTTTTGAATTCAACATTCGATAAACACCAGGAAGTTTTGGAACCAGTGGAATTTCTTTTTTTATTACTTCTTTTCCTATATCAGAACTTATCATAACTTCTTTTTTTAGAAATTTGGATACCTACAGATGAACAATCCCTCATGATTTCTAACTTTTCGATTTGAAGACTTATTTTATCTATTCTTTTATCTTTAAATAGTTCATCAAAAACATCTTCAGCTAATGTTTCAAGAAAGTTATAATGTTTATTTTTGACTAGTTTTTTTATTAATTTTACGATCTTTGAATAATTTACAATTGATTTTAAGTCTTTATCATTAGAGGGTTTTTTGTCCTCATATTCAACATCTAATGAAAATTTTACTTTTTGTGGTTTTTCCTTTTCAAAATCATAGTATCCAAGTTTCAAATCTAGAACAAGTTCCTTGATTAGAACTTTCTTTTCATAATTAAATAAACTTTTGTTTTTTTCAATTTTTATGATTTTAAAGTTATTTTTTTTCATTCTTTAATGCCCATTATATCTGGTGTTTGCCAGTTTAAATTTTGTCCACTATCTATTGCAATTACTTGACCTGTAATAGATCTATTTTTTATAAAAAAGTCAACTGCATTACATATTTCTTTCACATCCACTTGTCTTTTCAAGGGTGTTGCTAAATATTGTTTTCTAAAGTGTCTTTCTGACTGTTTTTTATTTCTTAGTGTGGGACCTGGTGCGATACCATTTACTCTTATATTTGGCGATAGACTCATTGCACTTGTTTTAGTTAATGTATAAAGACCAGTTTTACTTAAAGTATAAGAAAAAAAATACGGTGTTAGTTTAAACACCCTCTGATCTATAATATTTATAATATTATTATCTATACCCTTCACATTTTTGGCAAATTCTTTAGTCAACATTGCTGGGGCCTTTAGATTTGCAGATAAATGATTTTCCCAGCTTTTCGTTGTAAAACTTTTTAATTTATCGTTTTCAAAAAGCGATGCGTTATTAATTAAACAATCGAAATACTTGAGCTTAGACTTTGCAAATTTAACAATTTTACCAATATCTTTTTCATTACCTAAATTTCCTTTAACTAAATAAACTTTAGATCCTGTTTTTCGCAACTCAGCCATCAAACGTTGTGCCTTAGACTTTGACTTATTATAATGTATTATTATTTGCTTGTTTGGACCTGACAATTTTAAAGCAATAGCTGCCCCAATACGAGTTGCACCACCTGTAATAATTATCTTCCGTGCTTCCATCTTTTATCTCTTTTTTTTGTCACTTTTGTGCCTGGCATTCCCATAGTAGATCTACCTTTAGGATAAAGTTTATTTTTTAAATCATACTGTCTTACTTTTGGATTCAAAGTGATTTCTAGCTCTGTACTTTCTAATTTTCTTATTTCATCTCTAATTTTTGCAGCATCCTCAAATTCCAGATTTGATGCTGCTTCCTTCATTCTTTTATTTAATCCTTTTAAGTGTTTTTTTAAATTTCCCCCAATATTTGAACCTTCATTTATTTGAACATAATCTTTTTCGTAAACACTCTCTAAAATATCAGATATTTCTTTTTTAACTGATTTAGCATCTATTTTATTTTTTTTATTGTAAGCTAGTTGAATTTCTCTTCTTCTGTTAGTTTCGCCTACAGCTTTTTTGATGCTTTTCGTTTCTTTATCAGCGTAAAGAATAACCTTTCCCTCAACATTTCTAGCTGCTCTTCCTATTGTTTGTATTAATGATGTTTCTGACCTTAAGAAACCTTCTTTATCTGCATCTAAAATACCTACCAATGCACACTCCGGAATATCCAAACCCTCTCTCAATAAATTAATTCCTACCAAAACATCAAACACACCCATTCTTAAATCTCTCATTATTTCAATTCTTTCTAATGTGTCTATATCTGAATGGAGATATCTAACTTTTATTCCATTTTCATGGAGATATTCTGTTAGGTCTTCAGCCATTTTCTTTGTAAGTGTTGTAACTAATACTCTATTATTATTTTTGACTACCTCTTTACATTCATGCATTAGATCATCAACTTGATTTTTTGCTGGCCTAATTTCAACAGTTGGGTCAATCAATCCAGTTGGTCTAATAACCTGATCAATATACTTACCTTTGGTTTGATCAAGTTCCCATGGGCCTGGTGTTGCTGATACAAATACAGTTTGAGTTCTCATAGCATCCCACTCTTCGAACTTAAGAGGTCGGTTATCCATACATGAGGGAAGTCTAAATCCGTATTCTGCAAGTGTACTTTTTCTTGATCTATCTCCTTTAAACATACCATTCAATTGAGGAACTGTAACATGACTCTCATCAACAAATACTAAAGTATTATCTGGAAAGTATTCAAATAGTGTAGGGGGTGGTTCCCCAGGTTTCCTTCCAGATAAAAATCTTGAATAATTTTCAATACCCGCACAGGTGCCTGTTGCCTCAATCATTTCTAAATCAAATTTTGTTCTTTCTTCTAATCTTTGA
Organism: uncultured Pelagibacteraceae bacterium; assembly: GCA_902554335.1. Classification (GTDB taxonomy): domain Bacteria; phylum Pseudomonadota; class Alphaproteobacteria; order Pelagibacterales; family Pelagibacteraceae; genus Pelagibacter. Next base: position 7,096 of record CACDOD010000017.1, on the reverse strand, counting down.
GCTTCAAGTAATTTATTTTCCTCTTTAAATTTTTTAAGTGTAATTTCTAATTCTTTTCTTATTTTTAATATTGCCTGCTCAATAGTTGGCTTTGGAGTAATATAGTGACTGTTTGCATATATCTTAATTACATTTAATGGTTTTATCGTATCACCAGTTAACGGATCAAACTCTACTATATTTTCCAATTTCTCTCCAAATAATGAAAGTCTCCAAGCCCTATCCTCTAAATGACTTGGAAAAATTTCTAAATATTCACCCCTCGCTCTGAATGTTCCTCTGTAAAAATTCTGATCATTTCTTTTATATTGTAGCGCGACCAAAGATCTTATTATTTGTTCTCTATCATATTCGTTATTTTTTTTTAATGTTAAAGTCATTTTGCTATATGCTTCAACCGAACCTAATCCGTATATACAAGATACGCTAGCAACAATCACAACATCGTCTCTTTCAAGCAAAGATCTTGTAGCTGAGTGTCTCATTCTATCAATTTGCTCGTTAATAGAAGCTTCTTTTTCTATATAAGTATCAGACCTTGGAACATAAGCTTCAGGAGTATAGTAATCATAATAAGAAACAAAATATTCAACAGCATTTTCAGGAAAAAAAGTCTTCATCTCTCCATAAAGTTGAGCTGCTAAGGTTTTATTTGGAGCAAGGATTAAAGCTGGTCTATTAGTTTCCTCTATTACTTTAGCCATTGTGAAAGTTTTACCTGAACCTGTAACCCCAAGAAGAACTTGGTTAAACTCACCTTTTTTTTGCTGATCCAACTAGTTTTTTTATAGCATCTGGCTGATCTCCAGCTGGTTTAAAGTCTGTAGTAAGTTTAAATTTCTTTCCACCTTCAAGTTTTCCTGCAACCTGTGGATTTCTACTCTGTATTTCTGTAATTAAGTCTTGATATGTATTTTCCATAAAGTAAAGAAGGTAATAAATATAATATTAATTTCAATGAGCATAATATCAGATAGTTTAAAGAGAATTAAACCATCACCCACCATTGCTGTAACACAAAAAGCAAGAGAATTAAGAGCTGCTGGCAAAGATGTAATTGGTTTGGGAGCAGGAGAGCCAGATTTTGATACTCCAGACAATATTAAAGAAGCAGCAATAAAAGCAATTAAAGACGGTGATACTAAATATACTGCAGTAGACGGAACTCCAGTTTTAAAACAAGCGATTGTAGATAAATTTAAAAGGGAAAATAATTTAAATTATACAGCTGATCAGATCACAGTCGGGGCTGGTGGAAAGCATGTAATTTATAATTTGATGATGGCAACTTTAAATAAAGGAGATGAAGTAATTATACCAGCTCCTTATTGGGTTTCATACCCTGACATAGTATTACTAGCAGGTGCTACACCAGTGGTTGTTGAGTGTTCTGAAGAACAGGATTTTAAACTTACCGCAAAAGATCTAGAGGCAGCTATAACAAATAATACCAAGTGGGTAATACTAAACTCACCTTCTAATCCAACTGGTGCATGCTACACAGAGCAAGAAATTAAAAATTTAGCTCATGTTTTAAAGAGAAAACCGCATGTGCATATATTAAGTGACGATATTTATGAACACATTACTTATGAAGGTTTCAAATTTTTTACAATTGCACAAATTCCTGAATTAAAAAATAAAATTGTTACCATGAATGGAGTGAGTAAATCTTATGCTATGACTGGATGGAGAATAGGTTATGCAGCAGGCGACAAAGAAGTAATTAAAGCTATTGCAAAAATTCAATCTCAATCAACAACAAACCCATCATCAATTAGTCAAGCTGCGGCAGTTGAAGCTTTAAATGGAACTCAAGAATTTATTCCAATTAGATCGCTGGCATTTCAAGAGAGAAGAGACTTTGTTGTTAATTCTTTAAATGCAATTGACGGTATTAATTGTCTAAAACCAGATGGTGCTTTTTATGTTTTTCCAAGTTGTAAAGGATTATTAGGAAAAAAAGATAAGAATGGAAAAAAATTAGAAAATGATACAGATTTTGTGCAGTCTCTCTTAGAAAACAATAATGTTGCAGTTGTTCAGGGATCTGCTTTTGGATTAGAGGGCTTCTTTAGAATATCATACGCAACATCTATGGAAAATTTAGAAAAGGCGATGAATAGAATAAAAGAGTTTTGCGAAAGCTTAAGTTAAAGAGTGAAAACTGCATTAATTTTTGGGTCATCAGGACTAGTTGGTAAAAACTTATTAAATCAAGTTATAAATAATTCAAATTATACTAAAGTTAAAATCTTTGTCAGATCTTCTCCTGAAATTTCTGATGAAAAAGTTGAGGTTATAAATACAGATTTTAATGATTTAGAAAAAATTAAAAATTTAATAATTGGAGACGATTGTTTTTTTTGTATTGGAACAACTAAAAATAATTCTCCAGACAAAAACGAATATAGAAGAATAGAACTAGATCTTCCAAAAAAAATTGCTCAAATTAGTAAATCTAATGATATCAAATCTTTCATATATGTTTCATCAGGATTTGCTGATCCAAAAAATTCTGGAGATTATCTAAAATTTAAAGGATTAGTAGAGGAAGAAATTAAAAGTTTAAATTTTAAGAAAATTGGAATTTTGAGGCCATCATTTTTATTGGGAAATAGAAAAGAAAATAGAATAGGTGAAAAAATTGGAATTTTTATATTTAAACTATTATCACCTTTATTTTTTGGTCCTATTAAAAAAATGAAACCCATTCGTTCAGAAATAGTTGCCAAAGCAATGATACAAATTGCTAATGAAGACATCCAACAAACAATATTTGAGTCTAATGAAATATCAGATTTAGTGGGATAGAAATTTTTCTGCTTCTAGTGCAGCCATACAACCCATTCCTGCAGCAGTAACTGCTTGTCTAAATATTTTATCTTTAACATCCCCAGCCGCAAAAACTCCAGGCACATTAGTTTCTGTAGAGTCTGCTTTAGTCACAAGGTAGCCTTCTTTATCCATCTCAAGCTGATTTTTAAATAATTCAGTTGCAGGATCATGCCCAATAGCAATAAAAAGACCATCTATTTTTAATTCTTTACTTTCATTTGTTTTAACATTTTTTATTTTTAAACCTGTTACATTTTTAGGGTCTTTATCGCCAATTACCTCTTCAACCACATTATCCCATATGATTTCAATTTTTTTATTATCCATTAATTTTTTTTGAAGCATTTTTTCTGCTCTTAACGAGTCTCTTCTATGTATTAATTGAACTTTTGACGCAAATTTAGTTAGAAACATTGCTTCTTCTACAGCTGCGTTACCACCACCAACAACAGCAACTGTTTTATCTTTAAAGAAAAATCCATCACATGTTGCACATGCAGATACGCCAAAGCCTCTAAAATTTTGCTCAGAGTCTAACTGCAACCATCTAGCCTGAGCACCTGTAGAAATAATTATTGAGTCAGCAGTATATAATTGTCCACTATCACCAACTGCTTCAAATGGAGTTTTTTTTAAATCCACTGATTTAATATGATCTTGTATCATTTCAGTTCCAACAGCTTCAGCCTGACCTTTCATTTGATCCATTAACCAAGGTCCTTGAATTACTTCAGAAAACCCAGGGTAATTTTCTACATCTGTTGTTGTTGTTAATTGTCCCCCAGGCTGAATTCCATGAACTAAAATGGGTTTTAACATAGCTCTTGCAGCATAAACTGCAGCTGTGTAACCAGCTGGTCCAGATCCAATTATTAACACTTTTGTATGTTTAGTTGGATTTTGTGTCATACGATGTCTATATAGTAATTAATGAATAAATTAAAAGGGTTATTATTAACTGAGGGATTGCATGGAATGATAAGCCAAGTTGAGGGCTTAGCAAAAGCACTTGAATTGGATTATTTTCACGAGAAAATTGTACTCAATTATCCCTGGAATTTAGTCCCCCCTTTTCTTACACCAAAAAAAAGTTTCATTTTTAAAAATCGAATTAAAAAAGATTTTGATATTATAATATCCTGTGGAAGAAAAAGTATAATTCCATCAATTATACTGAAAAAAAATTCTAATAAAAAAATTATTAATATACATATTCAAAATCCAAAGGTTTCACTTGCAAATTTTGATTTTGTTATAGTCCCTGAGCATGATGGAATAAATGGCAAAAATGTATTTATTTCAGATGGTGCAATACATTATGTAACTACAGAGGAAATTAATAAAAATTCAGATTATCTAAATGATAAAGTTCAAAGAGATAAAGATATAATTACCCTTGTATTAGGTGGTCCAAATAAATATTACGATTATTCAGATGAAAATATGATAAATATTTTTTCTAAAATAAAAAAACATTTAGATGAAAAAAATCTACAATTAATTGTTATCCCATCAAACAGAACACCAGTTAAAGTTATACAGTTCGCAAAAGAATATTTTAATAAAAATAGATTAGTTATAGAAAATATAGATAAAAAGGCCTATCTCTCAAGCTTGGCATTAGCAAAATATATAATAGTGACTTGTGACTCTAGCTCTATGATTTCTGAAGCCGCTCTCACAGGCAAACCACTTTATGTCGCAATGATTCCACCCAAAAGGAACGATAAGAGGTTTCAAAAATTCAGAAATTTGTTAGAAAGTAGGAAAGTAATAAGATATCTTAAAAGCGATTTAGATGTCTGGAATTATAAAAAACTAGATGAAACAAAAAGAATTGCAAAACTAATCAAGGAAAAAATATTTTAATGTCATTTTTAAAATCTATTTCTACTAATTCTAAAAAATTTGATCATCCCTTTTTACATTGGGAATTAAATAAACCTTTAACAGATGAGCAAATTAATGAAATTATTAGAGCTGACATAGACAATCCATTAGAGCATAATTTAAATTATGATGGAACAAGAGCTATTGATGGAGGAGAGGGCAAATTTAGACAAGGTATTGCAGACGGGGGCAAAGCCTTAAAATTTAGATGTTTTGTAACAAAAGAAAATTCAAGTAGTTTTCCACACTTGACAAAATTTATTAATGAACTTCAAGCAAAAGAAACAACAGAAATAATTTCAAAATTAACGGGAAAAGATTTATCCAATTCCTATGTGAGAGTAGAAGTCATTTGTGATAGACAAGGTTTCTGGCTTAAGCCACATTGTGATATTAAAGAGAAATTAATGTCATGTTTGTTGTTTATTAACAAACATAATGAAAGTGAAAATTTAGGTACCGATTTTTATGACAGTAATTTAAAAAGAGTTAAAACACTTCCTTATAAGGATAATTATGGTTATTTCTTTACAAGTGGACCTAATACATGGCACGGCATGGAGAAGAAAGAAATCAAAAGAGAGCGAAGATGTCTTCAAGTGAATTATGTGTCTTTTAAAACTGATTGGAAAGTCGATTAATTAGCTGAACTTATAAGTCTAAATAATGATGCAACAATTCCATGACCAGATAATTCTATTGCTATGATTATTATTACAAATAGAAGTATTTTTTTGTTCATTTAATTAAAATAAATAATATTAACAATACCCAAAAGAAACCATAATAATAATATATATATTTCTTAGCAAACATTCTTGGCACACTTTGAGTTTCTTTTATGTTTTTCTTTTTTTGTTTCATACTTAACCTTATGTTTAGACAGTTATTTTGTCTCCAATATTTATTGTCCCAGAGGTAAGAATTTCACATCTTAAACCTCCTCTTCTTAAAAATTCTTTAATAATGTTGTTTTTAGCGAGTCTATTTTGTAAATCTTTACAAGGTCTGCATAGATCATTAACTTTTAATTTAATTTTTCCGACACTTATTGTTTTGCCAACCAAGTTATTTAATTGAATATCTTTTGTTATAATATTTCGTCTAAATTCTAAATAATCAAAGTTTGTATTGAATGTTTTATTATAATAGTCAATATTTTCTTTTTCAATTAATGTGATTTGTTCACGATCCCCATTAAAATCATGAAAATATCTGTCGCCAATAACTCCTTTTGAGGCAATAACCTCAATTGTTTCTCTATTTTCTATTTCTATGTTATTTTTTTTTGCAATTCCGATTTTAAATACAAATGACATTATTTATCCTGAAGAGATTTGACAGATAATTTTTTTGTTTTAAGAGATTTAATCGCTTCTATAAATGCGTAAGCTGTAGACATATTAGTACAATATGGAACTTTATTAGTTAATGTAGCTCTTCTTATAGATCTTGCATCACTTATTCTGTGTTTTTTATTTCCACCTCCAGTATTAATTACTAAAGATATTTTATCTGAATTTAAAACATCCACAATATGTGGGCTTCCAGAGCTAAGTTTATTAATTGTTTTGCACTTCATTCCGTTTTCTTTAATTACATCTGAAGTTCCTTTTGTTGCCGATAAAGTAAATCCTAATTTTGTTAATCTCTGCGCTATACCTATTACTTCTTGTTTATGAGTATCTTTAACAGATAAAAAAGCCAAACCATCTTTTGGAAGTGAATTTGAAGCAGCTATTTGACTTTTAGCTATTGCCATTCCAAAATCTTCATCAAAACCCATGACTTCACCAGTAGATTTCATTTCTGGACCAAGCAAAACATCACTGTCTGGAAATTTATTAAAAGGAAATACAGACTCTTTAACTGCAAATCTCTTATTAGTTTTATACTTTAATTTATATTTTGATAACTTTTCACCTGCCATTATTCTAGATGCAATCTTAGCTAATGGAATGCCATTTGCTTTTGAAACAAACGGTACTGTTCTACTTGCTCTTGGATTAACTTCAATTACAAAAACTTCATCTTTTTTTATAGCGTATTGAATGTTTAAAAATCCTTTAACTTTCAAAGCTAATGCAAGCTTTCTTGTTTGTATTTTTAATTCCTTCAAAATACCTTTTTTAATTGAAACAGGAGGCAGACAACAAGCCGAGTCTCCAGAGTGAATTCCTGCCTCTTCTATGTGCTGCATAATTCCAGCGATATAAACATCTTTACCATCAGAAATAGCATCTACGTCAACCTCCATCGCATTATTAATAAATTTATCAATTAAAATTGGATTATTTTCTGATGCTTTAAATGCTTCTGTTATGAACTGTTTTAATTGGGTTTTGTCATGGACTATTTCCATAGCTCT
>CACDOD010000016.1 GCA_902554335.1 uncultured Pelagibacteraceae bacterium | reverse complement strand
ATATTTTTAGTTTCATGTGAAACAATGAGTTCAATAAAAAAACCAGAATTATCAAAACCCTTTAGTAAATGTCCTGCAAAGGATGAAAGGACATTAAAAGATATTTTATGTAGAGAATAAGTTAAGATGAATTTTGAAGAAAAGTTAAAAGAACTAAATATTGATTTACCTAAAGCAACTGCACCTGTAGGTTCATATGTTGCAACAAAAGAGGTCGGTAAATTACTTTATATATCCGGACAAATTTCTATTGATCAGAATGGAAATTTAATAAAAGGTAAACTAGGAAAAAATCTGAATGTTGAAGAAGGTTATGAGGCGGCTAAAAGATGTGCACTAAGCATTGTTTCTCAAATAAAAAATCATTTATCTGGCAACCTATCAAGAGTTAAATCCTGTATAAAATTGACTGGATTTGTAAATTCAACAGATGATTTCACTGAACAACCTAAAGTTATAAATGGTGCATCAGAGACAATAGTAAAAATATTTGGTGAGTCAGGAATGCATACAAGAGCTGCTGTTAGTACTAATAGTTTGCCTTTAGATGTGGCAGTCGAAGTTGATGCAATATTTGAAATAAATTAATTTATTTTCCAATTCCAAAGTATTTAATTTTTTGTTTTTTCATCTTTTCAGCTGAATAAATATTTCTCATATCATATATAATAAAATTTCTTTTTTTAACAATTTTTTTTAAATCTAAAAGTTTGAATTCGTTCCACTCTGTATGAACAATAATTAAATCAGACATTTCACATGCATCTTTAATATTATTTTTAAATTTTACATTTTTATATTTTTCAAATTCATTTTTTTTTCCTGAAGGATCATAATAATTAATTATAGCTCCTTTTTTATTAAGAAAAGGTATCATTTTTAAACTTGCTGATTCTCTCATATCATCCGTGTTAGCTTTAAATGTTACTCCCAAAAAAGTAATTTTTTTATTTTTGATTTTATTTTTTAATATCTTAGCTATTCTAGTTAAAAGAAGATGGGATCGTTTATTATTAGAATTAATAACTGTATTGATTATTGATAATGGTGATTTTGATTTTTTTGCAGTATCTATTAAAGCTCTTGTGTCTTTAGGAAAACAAGATCCTCCATAAGCGGGGCCTGCTCTAAGAAATCTGCTACCAATTCTATTATCAGTACCAATTCCAATTGAAACATCTTCTATATTTATATCTAACTTTTCACATAAATTAGCTAATTCATTAATAAATGTTATTTTAGTAGCAAGAAAGGCATTTGAAGCATACTTTATTAATTCTGCTGCTCTTCTTGATGTATTAATATATTTTGCTCCTTTAGAAATTAAAGGGGAATATAAATTTTTTAATATTTTATTTGATTTTTTTTCAGATGTGCCGATTACAACTCTGTCTGGATAAATAAAATCTCTAATAGCCTCACCCTCTCTTAAAAATTCAGGATTTGATACAACACTAAATAATTGTTTTTTTACTTTGAGTGAAATAATTTTTTCAACTTTATCACCTGTCGTTACAGGTACAGTTGATTTATTTATAATTATTTTAAATGATTTAATATTTTTACTTATCTCCTTAGTTACAGAGTAAACTTGTGATAAATCTGCCTCATATTTATTCTTTATTGTTGGAGTCCCCACACAAATAAAAATAATATTTGATTTTCTAACTGATTCAGCAAGATCGGTTGAAAACTTAAGTCTTCCAGACTTGTAGTTTTTTTTAACTAACTCTTCTAAACCTGGCTCATAGATTGGAATAATAGATTTTTTTAATTTATTTATTTTTGCTATATCTTTATCCACACAAATAACATCATTCCCAAGTTCAGCAAAACATACGCCACTGACTAAACCCACATAACCTGTGCCTATCATACATAACTTCATAGTTTCGATATTTCTAAAGATGATTTTATATAACCACTCATGGTACCACAGTCTAAATATTTACCGGCGAAATTATGGCCAATAAATTTATGATTATCATTAATCAATTTTCTTATAGAGTCGGTGATATGTATTTCATTACCTATACCTTTATTTTGTTTTTCTAATTTAGTAAAAATTTCCTTAGGTAATATGTACCTTCCAATTACTGCATTAGTAGATGGTGCATTAACAAATGATGGCTTTTCTATAACGTCTTTAATAATGAAATTTCTTTTATTAATTTTTTTTTTTATTGAGTAGATTCCCCATCTACTTACATCTCTTTTTTTAACTTTGATTGAAGCCATTATAGAACAATTATATTTTTTATGTAAAGTAATCATATCTTTTGAGCAATTTCTTTTTAAAATAAGATCATCTGGAAATAACATTAAAAAATGAGATGATTTTATTAATTTTTTTACTTTTAAAACTGCATCTCCAGTACCAAGAGGTTTATTTTGATAAACAAATTTTATTTTTTTTTTTAAAGAGAGTATTTTATTATATTCTTTCTTTATGCGTTTGTCTTTTTTGCTTTTTAGGATACTTTTATAAAAATTATCATTATAAAAATATTTTTTGATAAGTTTTTTTTTGTTTGAAATAATAAATATAATTTCTTTTATCCCTGCATCTATGCACTCATCTAATATGTATTCTAAACCAGGTTTGCCATTAATAGGAAGTAATTCTTTTGGAAATACACTAGTTAATGGCAGTAGCCTTGTGCCCAATCCAGCAAGTGGTATAATTGCTTGTTTGATCATAATGTATTATTTAATCAAGTACCACAAATGAGAATTATTAAAAGCTTTAATATTTTAAATAAAGAAATTAATTTTTATGAAAATATTGGTTTCGTTCCAACAATGGGATCTCTTCATAAAGGACATATATCATTGATTAGAATTGCTAAAAAAAAAACAAAAAAGGTATTAGTTAGTATTTTTGTCAATCCTTCTCAATTTAATGAAAAAAAAGATTTTATTAAATATCCACGAAATCTTAAAAAAGATATATCGATCTTAAAGAAGTTAAATGTAAATTATTTATTTCTTCCTAAAAAAAGTGAAATTTACAAAAAAGGTATAAAAGAGAAACTGTCAATCAGTAATAGAGATAAATTTATGTGTGCTAAGTATCGCGCAGGTCATTTTCAAGGAGTTTTAGCTGTAATAAATAGATTTTTAGTAAATATTAATGCTAAATATGTATTTCTTGGTGAAAAAGATTTTCAACAAGCTTATTTAATTAAAAAATATTTACAAAGTAAATTTAATACAAAAATAATTACCTGCAAAACTATAAGAAATAAAAATCATCTTCCTTTATCATCAAGAAATATTCTTTTGTCTAAAAATGAATTAATAAAATCTGAAAAAATTTCTAAATTGATGATAAATTTAAAAAAAAAAATTGTAAAAAATTTTAATAATGTAAAGATGTTGAGTTATTATAAAGGTAAAATTCTTAAGTTGTGTGATGAGATAGAATATTTTGAAATTAGAAATTCAAATAATTTGTCAAAAAAAATATCCAAAAAAAATTTTAGAATATTTCTTGCGTATAAGCAAAATAAAATACGATTAATAGATAATATTTAATTAGTAGAAAAAATAAGCACCTATGCCTAAAAAAGATAAAAATCCAATTACATCAGTAATTGTTGTGACAAAAACACTTGAGGCAATTGCTGGATCAACTTTAAATTTCTTCAAACTTATTGGTATTAAAATTCCAAACAAACCTGCAACTATCATATTTAAAACCATTGAAATGGAAATAATCAAAGATAAAACAGAATCTTGAAACCATAGTTGTACTATGGCTGCACTTATTATTGCAAAGATGAAACCATTTAAAATTCCTATAGAAAATTCTTTAATAATATTTTGTGAAAAATTATTTTCTGTTAAATCATTAGTTGCTATGGCTCTTACTGTAACTGCTAATGTTTGCATTCCAGCGTTACCACCCATTGACGCAACAATTGGCATCAAGAATGCTAAAGCTACCATTTGTTCAATAGTTGCTCCAAATAAACTAATTACCCATGTTGCAAGAAATGCTGTAAATAAATTTAGTAATAACCAATTAAATCTTCTCTTAGTTTTAGTAATAATGCCATCTGTTATTTCCTCGTCACCAACACCAGCTAATCTTAAAGCGTCTTCTTCAGCTTCCTCGGCTAGAACTGTTAGAACATCATCATTAGTAATCATCCCTACAAGTTTATTGTTTTTATCTACTACACATGCTGAATTAAGATTATAGTTTTCAAACATTCTACCAACTTCTTCTCTATCCATATCAACAGGAATTAAAAATTGTGTTTCATTAGTAATTGAAATCATTTTTGTATCACGTGGAGTTCTTAATACTTTAGATGATGGAACAGTTCCAATTGGTTTAAATTCATTATCAACAATAAATATTTCTAAAAATTCCTCAGGTAAATCTCTATTTTCTCTTAAATAATCAATTGTTTGACCCACAGACCAATTGCTTGGAATGGCTGTAAACTGTCTTTGCATAATTCTTGCAGCACTATCCTCTGGATAACTTAAACTCTCTAGCAAAACAAATCTATCTTTTGGAGGGAGAAAACTTAGTATATCATTTTTATTCTTTTCATCTAAGTTTTCTATAATTTTGATTGCATCATCTGAGTCAAGATTTTTTAAAATAAAAACTATACTTTCATTTGATAGATATTTCGTGATTTCAGTTTGGATAGCTTCATTCAACTCAATAAAAATTGACGGATCGATTTTGAAATTATTTAATTTGATTAAATTTTCTCTGTCATCTTGAGACAAATGTTCTATTATGTCAGCAGCATCAGCTGGATGCATTTCCATAAAAGAATTATTTATAAAAGCTGCGTCATTACTGGAAATTTTTTCTGTAATTACTTTTATATATTCTTTGTTAAATTCAAAATTTACAATTTTATCTTTGTTTTTTTTTATTAAACTCATGACTGATATCTCTAGTTTTTTTGAGCGATATCCTTATATTACAAATTAATTATGAGTATAGAGATAAAAAGATCAATAAAACCAGTAGATTATTATTACGCTATTAACTTACTAGAAAAAAGGTTAGAAAAAGTAATTAATAATAGAGCCAAAGAGTTGATTTGGTTTTTAGAACATAATAAAATTTACACCGCAGGAACTAGTTTCAAAGAGTCTGATGTATTAGATAAATCTATTAAAGTCATAAAAACATCACGAGGCGGAAAAATTACGTGCCATGCACCAGGACAATTAATTTGCTATTTTGTAATAGATCTTAGTAAAAGAAAAAAAGATATAAGAAAATTTATAATTACCTTAGAAAACTCAATAATAGATACATTTAAACAATTTAATATTTTAAGTAAAAGTGATCGAAAAAACATTGGAATTTGGATTGACCATAATAAAGAAACTAAAAAAATTGGTGCTATAGGAATTAAGGTGCGTAAGTGGATTGCATATCATGGATTTTCAATAAATATTAATAATGATCCAAATGATTTTAATAAAATAATTCCATGTGGAATTAAACATAAGAAAATAATCCTATTAAATGATATATCAAAAGTTAATTACGATGAATTTATTAGAAAATTAGAAAAAAATTTAATTAAAAATCTTTCTGTTTCAAATTATTTTTAATCAAAAAATTTCTAAAATAATCAGGAATATTTGCTTTAAAAGTATATTTTTTATTATTTAAAATAAATTTTATTTCATAAGCATGGAGCATTAATTGGATTTTTCTTCCTGGTTTTAGAATAAAATATTTTGTATCACCAACAATTGGGCAACCAAGATCGATTAAATGTTTTCTGATTTGATGCTTTCTTCCTGTAGTGGGTTTTAGTTTAAATAAAGTATAGTTTTTATTACTATCAATATTTTGGTAACTTGTAATAGCTCTTTCAGAGATTTTCTTTTTACCATCAAATCTAATTAAATTATTGTCAATTGTATCTTTTTTTTTATCTACTGATCCAAATGATAATGCTAGATAAACTTTATGAATTTTTCTAAGTCTAAATAAACTTGTTAATTGTTGAGCTGTAGCTCTATTTTTTGCAATTATCATAACACCTGAAGTATCTTTATCAATTCTATGTACAATGAAAGGTTGGGTTTCTTTGAAAAAATTACTATTTGACAAAATATTAATTAAATTCTCCTTTACCTTAGTTCCACCTTGGACAGCTAACCCAGATTTTTTATTTATTACAATAAAATCAGCATTATCTTCAATAATTTCTTTTTCAGTTTCTTTAATAATTGTATTTTTAGGTATAAATTTTTTTTTTTGTTTTAATAAGCTTTTATATGAAATGTTATATAAATATATCTGATCAAGTTTTTTTAATTTATATGAACTTTTAATTTTTTTTTTATTTACCTTTATCTTTCCATTTCTAAGATCTTTTTCAATTAAACTTTGCGGGATTTTTATTAAGTTTGTTTTAATCCACTTATCAATTCTTAATCCAATTGAGGAATTATCAATTTTAATTACCTCTACCATTTGGTCTATGATTTAATCTATGCTGTTTTTTGTACTGGAACTTGATCTTGTTTATTTTTATTTTCTGGCTTAATTTTTTTTCTATCTATACGTTTCGCTTCTTCATCTCTATCAACAAATTCAATTATAGCTAAAGGCGCATTATCACCATATCTAAAACCGGCCTTGATAATTCTAGTATATCCACCTTTTCTTGTTTGATATCTTTTAGAAAGTGTTTTTCTAATTTTATTTACTGTTTGTATATTTTGTAACTTTGAGATCAATCTTCTTGTATTTGCAAGAGTATCTTTTTTACCAATTGTGATTAATTTTTCTGCTTCAGGTCTTAAAACTTTTGCTTTAGGGACAGTTGTAGTGATTTGCTCATATTTAACTAAAGAATTCAGCATGTTCTTTAACATAGCTTTCCTATGCTCCGATGTCCTGTTTAGTTTTTTATGTCCTATTCTATGTCTCATTAAATTATATGGCGTCCTCTAATTTTTTTGATAGTTCTGCAATATTATCAGGGGGCCAATTTGGTATTTCCATCCCAAGGTATAGCGACATCCCACTTAATACCTCTTTAATTTCATTTAGTGACTTTCTGCCAAAGTTTGGGGTTCTCAGCATCTCACCTTCTGATTTTTGAACTAAATCTCCAATGTAAATGATATTATCATTTTTTAAGCAGTTCATTGATCTTACAGAGAGTTCTAATTCATCAACTTTTCTTAGGAGGTTTTGGTTAAATTCAGGCTCTTTGGGCTGATCTTGAATTTTAATTTCTTGAGGTTCGTCAAAGTTAATAAACATTCCAAGCTGCTCCTGAAAAATTCTTGCAGAATAAGCTAGAGCGTCCTCAGCACTTATTGATCCATTTGTTTCGATTTCCATAGTTAATTTATCATAGTCAAGGGCTTTTCCTTCTCTAGCTGTGCTTACTGAGTATGAAACCTTTTTGACTGGGCTAAAAAGAGAATCTATTGGTATCAATCCTAGAGGAGGTTCATCTGGTTTATTTAATTCCGCTGAAACATATCCTTTACCGTTACCAACAAATAGTTCCATATGAAAATTTGTATTTTCATCCAAATTACAAATTACTAGATCTGGGTTAAGAATTTCAATTTCAGGAATGGAAGTTATTTGTGATGCTTTTATCTCGCCTGGTCCTTTTGCATCTAAAATAAGTTTTTTATTTACCTCTGAATTACTTTTAAGAGCTAAAGATTTAATATTAAGAACTATATCGGTAACGTCTTCTCTAACACCTTTAATCGAACTATATTCGTGTTGGACTCCATCTATTTGAATAGCTGTAACTGCAGTTCCTCTAATGGATGATAACAATATTCTTCTTAAAGAATTCCCAATTGTTAATCCATATCCTTTTTCTAGAGGCTCAGCTACGACTTTTGCAAAGGTTTTATCATCATTTTGATCTATATCAATTTTTGAAGGTCTAATTAATGATTTCCAATTTTTTAAATTTACGTTATTCGTTTCCATTTAAACTCTCCTTTTTTTTGGTGGTCTTGTACCATTATGAGGCATCGCAGTTGTGTCTTTTATAGAAGTAATTTTAAAACCTCTTGCTTGTAGTGCACGTAAGGCTGTCTCTCTTCCAGATCCTGGGCCTTTAACTTCAACAGATAAAACCTTCATGCCACATTCTAATGCTTTTACAGCTGCAGCGTCAGCAGCAACTTGGGCTGCATATGGTGTAGATTTTCTGGAGCCCTTGAAACCTTTTTGGCCTGCTGAAGCCCATGATATTACATTACCGTTTGTGTCAGCTATCGAGACAATAGTGTTATTAAAAGTTGATTGGACATAGGCTATTCCATTTAAAATATTTTTTTTAACTTTCTTTTTTTTTACAAAGGTTTTTTTTTTAGTATTTTCTTTATCTATTGTTTTATTTTTAGTTTCTTCTTTTGGCATATTAATTATTTCTTAAGTGGGGTTAATTTCTTTCCAGCAATTGCAATTGCTTTTCCTTTTCTTGTTCTGGCATTACATCTAGTTCTTTGTCCTCTTACTGGTAATTTTTTTTTATGTCTTGTTCCTCTATAACATGCTAAATCAATTAATCTTTTAATGCTTAAAGAGTTGTCTCTACGTAAATCTCCTTCTACAACAAAATTGGTGTCAATATATTCTCTAATTTTAAGAATTTCATCATCAGTAAGTTGATTAACTCTTTTAGATATGGGTATACTTAATGCCTTACATATTTGTGATGAAAATTTTTCACCTATTCCATATATATAGGTTAACCCTATATGTACTAATTTATTTTGTGGAATATTTACACCTGCAATACGAGCCATAATTTTTGTGATAAATTGTGCCTTTTATATAATAAGATTTATCAAAGTCAACGTCTTAAACATTGATAAAAGTGTCAATTTTCTTAGTTATTTCGTCAATTTCAAGAGCTCCGTCTATCTCATGAAAATTAGAATTTTTTGAATAGAATTTCAAGACAGGTTTTGTTGTATCCATATAAGTATCATATCTTTTAAGAATGGTGTTAAGTTCATCATCTGATCTTTTTTCCAAAATTTTTCTTTTCTTTATTCTTTCAACAATTATTTCTTTGTCTACATTAAGAAAAAAAATATGTTCAATTTTTTGATTGGAGGCTTTTAAAAGTATTTCAAGTTTTTGTGCCTGACTTAAAGATCTAGGATATCCATCAAAAATTAATTTATTTTTTTTTTGTTTATCAAATATAGCTTTTTCAATTAATTTATTTACAATTTCATCACTTACAAATTTACCATCATTCATATCATTGATTATTAATTTTCCTATGTTGGTTTCATTTTTTATTTCTTCTCTTAACATGTCGCCAGTAGAAACTTGAAAACCATTAATTTTTTTTGTTAAATATTTAGATTGAGTACCTTTGCCAGCTCCAGGTGGACCAAAAAGTATAATGTTCACTTACTTTCCAAATTGAGTTTTTTTGATCAATTGTTCATATTGCGAACTCATTAATCTAGTTTGTATTTGAGTTACAGTATCAATAGCGACTACAACAACTATTAAAATAGATGTACCACCTAAATAAAATGGTATTGGGTAGTTTGCAATTAAAAACTCCGGCATCAGACATACTAATGTCAAATACAAAGCACCAATTGTTGTTAATTTTGTTAAAATATTTTCAATATATAATGCTGTACTTTCTCCTGGACGTATACCTGGAATGAAACCTCCATATTTTCTCAAATTTTCCGCTGTTTCGTTTGGATTAAAAGTAATTGATGTATAGAAGAAAGTAAAAAAAATTATCCCTGAAGCATAAAGCAACATATAAAGAGGCTGACCTTGAGAAAAGAATGATGCAATATTCATGAATGTTTCATTTTGAGATATATTAAAATTTGAAAATGTAATTGGTAGTAATAGTAATGCAGATGCAAAAATTGCGGGTATAACTCCTGCAGAATTTATTTTTAAAGGTAAATGTGATGTATCTCCACCATACATTTTATTTCCTACTTGTCTTTTTGGATAGTTTATTGGTATTTTTCTCAGCGCTCTTTCCATAAAAACAATAAACATAATTGTTAGAATTAAAATTATAAAAATAGAAATAATAACTATGGTTGACAATGCGCCTGTTCTTCCTAATTCAAATGTTGTTGCTAAAGCCCTCGGAATTTCAGCAACAATTCCTGAAAAAATTATTAGAGAAATTCCATTTCCAATTCCTCTCTGAGTTATCTGTTCACCTAACCACATCAAAAACATAGTTCCTGCTACGATAGTTGTGACAGTCGAAATTTTAAAAAAAACGCCTGGATTTATTACTAAATTTGCTGAAGACTCTAATCCAACAGATAATCCATATCCCTGAACTGTGGCTAATAACACTGTTCCATATCTTGTTATTTGTGTAATTTGTTGTCTTCCTTTCTCTCCTTGTGCTTTTAAATTTTTAAAATATTCCGAAACACCAGTTAAAAGCTGAACAATGATGGAAGATGAAATATATGGCATAATCCCTAGTGCAAATATTGCCATTCTGCTTATTGCACCACCTGCAAAAACATTGAACATGCCTAGTAGGCCTTTTTGGTTTCCTTCCATTAAAATTTGAAGCTGATTTGGATCAATTCCTGGCAATGGAACAAATGTTCCCAATCTATAAATTGCCAATATAAAAATAGTAAAAAGAATTCTATTTCTTAAATCATTTTGGTTACTTGAGCTCATTAAGAATTATTTTTAGATATAAATTCAGATCCTGATTTTAATAATTTATCTTTTGCAGATTTTGATAGTAAACTTGTGTCTAGGCTAATTTTGTTTTTTATTTCTCCAGCTCCAAGAATTTTAAATTTAGTGACATTTTTTTTTATTAATTTATTTGATTTTAACAATTTTATATCAATTTTTTCATTAGACTTAATAATATTTTTATCTATTAGGGATTGAATTTTTGATAAGTTAATAATTGCTGTTTTCTCTTTGGATTTAATTGAATTAAATCCTCTCTTTGGCAATCTTCTGTATAAAGGCATTTGACCACCCTCAAAACTTTTAATTGCAACTCCACTTCTTGACTTTTGACCCTTAACACCTCTGCCAGAAGTTTTTCCTTTGCCACTACCAATGCCTCTTCCAATTCTTTTTTTAAGACTTTTCGTTTTAAATTTAGAATTTAATTTCATACTTATCCTCTTTTCTCCACTATTTCTGAGATTTTCTTATTTCGAGAAAATGATATTGATTTAGGAGAATTTTGAAGTTTTAATGCTTTAATACATGCTCTTATAACGTTATGAGGGTTTCCAGTTCCAAGTGATTTTGCGACTATATCTTTAATTCCAAGAACCTCACATATAGCTCTTATAGGGCCGCCTGCTATAATACCTGTTCCTTTAGGTGCAGATCTTAATATTACTTTACCTGCTCCATCTTTACTATAGACATCATGATGCAATGTTCTTCCATCTCTTAATGGAATTTTAATCAAGTTTCTTCTTGCTAGCTCATTAGCTTTTTTTATTGCATCTGGAACTTGCTTAGCTTTAGCATGAGCAACTCCAATTTGTCCATTTTGATTTCCAACAACTACAAGTGCTGAAAATCCAAATCTTCTTCCACCTTTAACAACTTTAGTTATTCTATTTATGTGCACTAGTTTTTCTAAAAATTCGTTATTATTTTTTTCCATATTTAAAATTCCATTCCATTTTTTCTTAGTGTATCAGCAAATACTTTTATTCTTCCATGATATTTATATAAACCTCTATCAAAATAAACTTTGGTTATTTTTTTTTCCTTTGCTTTTTCTGCTAGGTTTTTTGCAACAATTTCTGATATATCAGATTTATTTTTTTTTGTCTCTTTCAGAGATTTTGTATTAGAGGTAGCTGATACCAATGTAGTATTTGCAGTATCGTCTATAATTTGAGCAGATATATTCTTAGCTGATCTTGTCACAGTTAACCTTAATCTATTATTTGGATTATTTTTTTTTAATTTATTTCTAATCCTAAATTTTTTTCTGTCTTTAGTATTTAATTTCATTATTTTTTCTTACCTTCTTTTCTTAAAATATATTCTCCTTGTTCCTTAATACCTTTCCCTTTATACGGTTCAGTTTTTTTAAAAGATTTAATTTTTGCTGTTACAGATCCAACCAATTGTTTATCTTGTCCTGAAATTTTTACTGTTGTTTGTTTTTCAACAACAATTTTAACTCCTTGGGGTATAAGATAATTAATATCATGGCTAAATCCTAATTGAAGATTTAATTCATTCCCTTTAATTGCTGCTCTGAAACCTACACCTGTTAGTTCAAGAATTCTTGTATATCCTTCGTTTACCCCTTTAATAGCATTGTTAATGAGACTTCTGTGCAGTCCCCATATTCTTTTAGTTTCAGGATTAATTATTTTTGGTTTAATTGAAACTTCCTTGCCCTCATGAATATTTAAATCAAAAATGTTTGTATCCATTGTTATATTATTTTTTCCAAGAGGTCCTTCCATTTTAAGAATTGCACCCTCTAATGAAACTTTTACTTTATCAGGAATAGAAATATTAACTTTACCAATTTTGGACATTAAAATACCTTACAAATAATTTCACCACCAACTTGGTTTTTCCTTGCCTCTTGATCAGTCATAACTCCTTTGGGAGTTGAAATTATAGCTATACCAAGTCCGTTACTTACTTTCGGCAAACTTTCTGCGCTAGAGAATATTCTTCTTCCAGGTTTAGAAATTCTTTGGATTGAGTTTATTACAGGATTTCCAGAATTATATTTTAAATCAATATTTAAACTTTCTTTCCCATCAATATTTTCAATTTTATAGTCAATAATATAACCTTCGTTTTTAAGAACGTCAGCTATTTTAGATTTAAATTTAGAAGATGGTATCTCAACTTTTTTATAATTTCTTAAACTAGCATTTTTAATTCTTGCTATCATATCTCCTATTGGATCACTAAAACTCATATTTCTCCTTTTACCAACTTGATTTTACCATTCCAGGAATTTTACCCTCTAAAGTAAGTTTTCTAAGAGCAATTCTTGAAATTTTTAATTTTCTATAAACACCATGTGGTCTGCCTGTGATTTGGCACCTATTTACAACTCGTGTTTTTGCAGAATTTCTTGGCATTTTTGATAATTTTTGTTGAGCCTTAAATCTCTCTTCTAAAGGGATTTTTTTATCCATTATTATTTTTTTAAGTTTCTTTCTTTTATTTAGATATCTATTAGATAGTTTTATTCTTTTATTATTTTTATTAATTGAACTAAGTTTAGCCATTAATTCACCTCCTTCTCAATAAATGGAAAATTAAATAGTTTTAATAACTCATAACTATGATCAATATTTTTTGATTTTATTACAACAGTTATATCTAGTCCTCTTATTTTTTCGACTTTATCAAAATTAACTTCTGGAAAAATTATATGTTCTTTTACTCCAAAAGTATAATTTCCACTTTTATCAAAACCTTTAGTAGATAATCCCCTAAAGTCTTTAATTCTAGGTAGTGCTATATTTACTAACCTATCTAAAAATTCATACATTCTATCTTTTCTTAAAGATACTTTTAATCCAGCATTAGTACCTTTTCTTGTTTTAAAATTAGAAATAGATTTTTTAAATTTTGTGACAACAGGTTTTTGACCAGTTAGCATAGACATATCGGTTTCACATGCTTTCAATATTTTTGAATCGTTTCCATCTAGTCCTAAACCCATATTAATTATAATTTTTTCAATTTTTGGACCCATATTTATATTTTTATATCCAAATTTATTTTTTAAATTAGGTGCTATATCTTTGTTATATATTTCTTTTAATCTTGGCATCATATTTTAGCTTTTTTTTCTTTTTTAGTTACTTTGGCATTTTCAACAATCATTAGGTTAGAAATATTAATGAAGTTTTCCTTTGTTATTATTCCACCTTTTTTTTCTTTAGTTGTTTTCATATGCTTTTTTACAAGATTTAGTCCTTTAACTTTTGCTCTATTATTGGCTCTATCTATTTCAATAATTTCACCTTCTTTTTTTTTATCTTTTCCATTTAAGACTTTTACTTTGGCTCCTTTTTTTATCATTTATAATACCTCCGGAGCTAATGAGATTATTTTCATTTGCCCTCTAGATCTAAGTTCTCTAGTAACTGGACCAAAAATTCTAGTTCCGATTGGTTCACCCTTGTCATCTGTTAAAACTGCAGCATTATTATCAAATTTTACTTTGGAACCATCATTTCTATAAATTCCTTTTTTTACTCTTACAACAACAGCATTATGAACTGATCCTTTTTTCACTTTACCCTTTGGAATAGCTTCTTTAACAGATACTTTAATGATATCTCCAACACTTGCATAACGTCTTTTGGA
>CACDOD010000015.1 GCA_902554335.1 uncultured Pelagibacteraceae bacterium | reverse complement strand
ACACAAATAGAAAATTTGTAAAGCATACGATTGAAAGTCAAAAATTATTTATAAAAAAAAAACTTAAATCTAAAAAGTCAAAAATATTTAAAATTTTATATAATAAAGTATTTATAGGAGTCATTGAGATTGATTCAATTGATTATTTTAATAAACACTGTGATATTGGCTTTATGTTGGGTGATGAAAATTATATTAATAAAGGCATTACAACCCATGCAGTTAAAATATGCTTGAAAATTGCCAAGAAAATGAGATTAAGAATTGCCTACGGAAAATGTTATTCGGAAAATCTTGCTAGTGTAAAAGTTTTTAAAAAAAATGGTTTTAAAAAAATTGCCCGGTTCAAAAATTATTATTTATCAATGAATAAAAAAAAGACCTATGACATGGTCTATTTTCAAAAAAGATTATAAAGAATTAAACCATTCTGATTATTTAAATTTAAATACAAAGCAAATTATTGTAAAATATTTTTTAATAAAAATAATGAAATATGTACATATAGGCCTTGGGAAAAATGGTACATCATTCCTTCAAAATGAAGTTTTTCCAAAAATATCAAATTTGCTGAATATTAAATACTATAATAAAGATATTAATCATGATTTTTTATCCTTAGACAATTATTTTGTATCTTTTGAGGACTTAGTAGGAGAATTTTTTAGTCCTACCACCTGGGAGGAAAGTCTAAAAATTAATATAGAAAAGTTTGGTAAAGATGCAAATATAATTATTACTATAAGAAATCCTATTGATTATTTTACATCAATGTTTTGTCAAAGCTATCACTCATTTCAAATAGGACCCGAGGAAGAATTTTTTTTAGATAATGAAAGTAGTAAAAAAAATTTAGAAAACAAAAAATATTATTTTATAAATTATGAAAACTTTTCCTATGAAAGATTAATTAACCTTTACACAAAAGAATTTAAAAATGTTTATATAATTAAATATGAAGATAATAAAAATTTAGAAATTTGGTCTAAGGTTTTTAAGAATGAAAATATTAATAAATTAATTATAAATAATAAATTTAAAAATAGAAGTTACAGTCATTATGGAATGACATTAACTTTTAAACTGAACAAATTTCTCAAAATATTTAATTCTAATCTTTATAATTTTCAGATGTCTATAAATAAAATTTCTGAATTTAAACTTTTTCCAAAAAAAATAAGAGATAAACTAAGGTATGAACTAAATTGGCGTTTTTTCATTCAATACAGATTTGATAAATTTTTTTCTTATAAAAAATATAAGATACAAAATTCTTCTATAAAAAAACACATTATACAAAACAATGAGGGATATTATAAAAAGTTGAATTCCTCTCATTATTTTAACAACGTTCCAAAAGAAATTAAAACTAACTCAGTATCCTAAATCGTTTAGATTTCTTTTAAGTAGTTTTGAAAGATTCTCGTTGCTTACTTTATAATATTCTTTTATCTTATATTCATCTACGTTTGTTAAGATAATTTTATCATGCCTATTAATAAACCTATCAATTTTGTAGGATATAATTTTTACTTTATCTTTAAACTTTCTTGTAAAGAAATTAAAAAAAAATTTTTTAAATGGAATCAGGTCCGCCAATAAATTGAGTGAGCCTCTGAGTGGTTTGTGATAAATGTTTTTTTTTCTAAAATACTCACCAGATACAGGATCTTTTCTTCCAATATTTTTAATTGAAAAATCAATATTTTTAAAAATATTTTGATCTTTAATACCTAAAAAATCAACTAAAGAGTTAATAAAATATTTTGGATTAATTGATAAATCCTCATAAATTAAAATTTTTGGTTCTGAATTTAAAATTTTTTTTAAGTCATTGTAAGTTTTAAAATAATCAAAGGTTTCGAACGCATTAATTTCATATTTTGTTTTTTCTTTCCTATAAAAATAATTTTTCAATTCTTTAAATTTAGTAAAGTTTTTATTCACTGAATAAAATCCTGTTAATCCATGTCCTTGTGCATATCTACTTTTTATGTATTCACCCTGTCTTCTAATTACTAAAATAAATTTAAATCTTATCTTTTTTATTTCGGAAATTTTCTTAATTCTTAAAAAAATTTCATCGATCCGAAAATTAGGATTAGAGGAAAAATTTGAATATCCTTCATGTGATATAACATTTACTTTATTTGAATCTAATTTATCAAAAAGATTTAAATATTTATTTATATTATTTTCAAATTCGTCTTTTTTTGACCAAAAAAGGAATTTTGATAACTCAAATAATTCATCCCAATAATGTTCATTAATAAAATGAATTTTCTCTTGATTTTTGAACACATTCTTTTGTAAAAATGTTGATGCTGCTTTTGGATATCCAATATGAAAGTAAATGGTTTTCATTCAACACTTTCTAAACTATTGATAATTTTATTTACCAATTTAATTTGACCCTTGTTATTGTGAACAAATTTTTTAATTTTTAGTTTTCCACTTATTAAAAGATTTAGATTGATATTAAAATAATCTGAAATAGATTTCATAAAATACTTTTTTCCACTAAAATTATTTTGATTTAAATGAATTTTTTTCCATATTAAAAATATGTGGTTTTTATTCGCAAATTTTAAATATTTAAATTCTTTATTAAGTAGATCAAAATACTCTCTCTTATTACTCCATTTATTGGTAAGATTATAATTGCTGGACCAAAAATTTTTTATGTAGGATATGAATTTGAAACCTAGATATGTACCTTCTAATATAGATGTTCCATGATGAGAAATAAGTACTGTTCTTTTATTATTTAGATTCCTTAGTAAATCTAAATTTTTAATAGGGTCTGACAAAAAAATAATATTTTTATAATTCTTAAATTCGTTTTTTATTTTTTCAAAAATTTTCACCTCTACATTGCTTCTGTAGGTTTGTATTTTATTAAATTTATTAAAATTTGGATGAGATTTTACTATTATTTTAGAATTTTTTTTTAATAATGTGTACAATGTAAACTTAAGCCAGGCCTCCATCGTAACAAAGCCATCATAACCCATTTGTAATTGTGCATCAGTGAATGAATGACAGTAAATAACATAATCAATCTTTTTTAATTTATTTTTATTTATTTTTTTAAAATAACCTTGCTTCACCCAAGGATAAACTTCTTGTGGTTTGCTTAGGCTATTTTCTATTTTTTTTTTTATAGTTTTTTTTAAAGATTGTTTGATTTTATCTTTTTTGTTAAATCTTAATTTTAAAAAATCTTCATACTTTAATGATTTATTAATATTTAAGGGTTTAAAAAAAAGGCCTCGTGGATAACTATTAGAATATAATATTGTTTTTTTATCAGAAAAATAGTTTACAAACAGTCCGTTTAAAAAAATTCCATGATCTAAATAAATAGCAGCAATCCTATTTTGATTTTTTTTCATAAAAAAAATCATATTTAAAGAAATTATTAAAAATTTAATTTTTTTATAGATTAAACTAAATGAATTAAAATGTGCGAGATAATCAGAGTAACAGGTTGATATAACGTGTCTTCCAATTTCACAATTATAAAGTTTAAATTTTGATAATTTATGATTTGTTAATAAATTAGTTAGTAGAATTATTTTTAATAAATGATAGATTAATTTAAGCGAAATTTTCTTGCTATTAGAATATTCTTGTAATTTAAGTTTTTTTTTAAATTTATATTCTGCGTGTTTCTTTGTAGCGCCAATTATATAAGAATATAAGTCTATGTTGCTTCTAGTTGATAAAAAAATATCTTTTTCTTCAGTTTTCATTAATTTAAAGTAAAAATGAAATTCAATTTTTTTGAACAAATATATATTTCATAAAATATTTAAGCATCAATAATAGAAATATTTATATGTTCTCTTCAGAATCTTATATATACTTCAGGTTAAAAATAAATCAAAATATACACTGATGAAGACATTATTTATTACTGGTCACAGAAAATCCGGGACCACATTATTAACAAGCTTATTTGATGGACATGACGATTTTGCAGTTTACCCTACAGATTTAAGTTTAATGTATGCGTACTTTCCTTATTTCAATAATAATAATTACTCTTTTAAAGTAAAAAAAGAGAGAATAAAAAAAATATTAAAGAAAAGTTTAAGTGTAAACTTAAGTTACAGAGTTAAAAAAAAAAATTTAAAGATTAATGATTTTATAAGAAATATTCTATCAAGATTAAACCGTAAAAATATAAATAATATAAAGGGAGTACTGAATATATTAAAAAATGAATTTATAAAATTTTATAATTTAGAAAATAAAAAATATTTTTTAATAAAAGAAACAAGTTCAGATATTTATTTTAATAATATATTTAAAAAAAAGGACAGTATTAAATTTATCCATCTCATAAGGGATCCAAGAGATAACTATGCAAGTCTTAAATCGGGTATAAAAACTCACTACTCGAAAATTGGGGAAAGTAATTTAATTTTACTTTCCAGTATGATTAATAGAGCTAAATTAGATTTTAAATTTATTAATATAAATAAAAAAATCTATGGAAATAAAAATTACCTTGTAATTAAATATGAAGAGCTAATAAAGAATACAGATAAAACTATGAAAAAAATTTCAAATTTTCTTAAAATTAAATATTCTAACAAAATGTTATTTTCATCGATATTTAATATTAAAACAAAAAGTAATACATTTACAAAAAAGAGAACCACAGAAATAAACAATAAAAGTATTAAAAGATGGAAAAATGAGCTCTCTCAAAAAGAAAAAAGTATATTAAATTTTTTTTTTAAAAGTGAATTAAAAAAATTCTATAAAATTAATGCTGAAAAAGATATTAAATATAACCATATCTCTGATTTTTATTCTTTATTAAATAAAAAATTTTTTTTTAACGACAGTTTTAAATAAAAAATGAAAAATACAATTATAAGATATTTTGACAGATTGTTTCCTCTAAATAGAAGTTTGACTGGAAAAGATTATCAAAAATCTTTGAAAATTTTGAGAGAAATAATTCCTTTAAAAATAATAAATTTTAAAAGTGGTTCAAAGGTTTTTGATTGGAAAATACCATTAGAGTGGAATGTGAAAGATGCTTATATTTTAGACAAGAATAAAAAAAAAATAATTGATTTTAGGAAAAATAACCTTCATCTAATGGGGTATTCTGAAAAAGTTTCAAAAATAATAAAATTAAATCAATTAAAGAAAAATCTTCATTTTATAAAAGAAATTCCAAATGCAATTCCGTATGTTACCTCTTATTATAAAAAAAGATGGGGATTTTGTTTATCCTACAACCAATATAAAACACTAAAAAATCAGAAATATGAAATTAAAATAGATAGTGAGCTAAAAAAAGGAAAGCTATCAATTGGTGAATGTTTAATTAAAGGTAAATCAAAAAAAGAAATATTGATTACATCATATTTATGTCATCCCTCAATGGCCAATAATGAATTATCTGGACCACTTACACTTGCCTTTTTATACAATTCACTAAAGAAAAAAAAATTTAAATATTCTATTAGATTTTTAATTGCACCAGAGACTATTGGAACTATAGCATATTTAAGTAAATTTAAGGATCGGGTAAAAAAAAATGTAATTTGTGGATACGTTTTATCTTCATGTGGTTTAAATAAAATTCCTCATTACAAAAAATCAAAAAATGGTAACAGGATAGGCGATATAGCAATGGAGACAGTTTTATCAAAAAAGAACTATAAGATACTAGATTATAATCCAATTGGTAGCGATGAAACACGATATGGTACTATAGGAATTGATCTACCAGTAGGAGCTTTTTTAAGATCTGATTTTGATAAATATAAAGAGTATCATACCTCTTTAGATAATAAAAAAATTATTAATTTTGATAAAATTGTAGAAAATATAAGAATTTTAATATCTGTTATAGATTATATTAATAAATCAGACTTTTATATTTCTAAGGTTAAAGATTGCGAACCTTTTTTAACAAAACATAACATATACCCAACAATATCAAAATTTAATTCTTTAAATAAGGCAAAAAAAATTATTTCTGCAATAATGTGGATTATTACAAATTCGGATGGAAAAACTTCTAATATGGAAATTTCTAAGATGTCTGGAATTAAGCTTAATTTTATAGACTCTACTATGAATATGTTAGAGAAGAAAAAAATTCTAAAAAAA
Source organism: uncultured Pelagibacteraceae bacterium (assembly GCA_902554335.1). GTDB lineage: Bacteria > Pseudomonadota > Alphaproteobacteria > Pelagibacterales > Pelagibacteraceae > Pelagibacter. The sequence goes on along the minus strand of CACDOD010000015.1, from coordinate 8,300 downwards.
CTATCTTAGGGGTGTATCCTCCCATGAGTCTTGATCGTGAAGTTTTTTTCCATCACTTACTAGTTCTTCATCATACTTCCAAGGTGAAATTTCGTGCTTAAGAACTATCTTCATAAAAGCATCTTCGGTTAAATTCATAATTTTTAAAAAATATTTTAAGCTTTGAGGTTTTTTTGCGTGATATTGTTGAACTAAAACTTTACCTTCTTCTTTTGTCATATTGCCTAACCTAATTTCTCTTGCAACTGATTGGGCCGTTCTACCAAAACCTCTTTTAATGTACTTGAGCCAATCTCTAACACCATTAAGCCTACATTCAAGTTTTTCCATCCAAAAATCCTCTGGCAAACCTTCAACTTCATCCTCTTTCCAACCTAATTCTCTTTTAATTATTTCAGTCTGTTTAACAGGATCCCATTTAACAAAATTTCCATATTGTAAGCTTTTATACCCAATTTTTTTTAAATCCCTCAAATTAGGATATTTATAAGGTTGTAAGTCTCTTTCTTTTAATTTTTTATCTTTTAAAAATCCCAACATATCTTCTGCAGTTATACCGAGATTTATATATCTATTAAAAGCCTCTTCATCTTGTTCAGAAATTTTTTCAGGATCAAAATCATAATATCCTGTGTATTCCGCATTAGACTCTCCCCATATCAATAGAGGAATTTTAAATTTTACCGCAATTTGCATAGGATAAGCAAATATCCCTGTATGACAATGCCAACAAAAATCTCCTTTTCTGATAAGGGACTCTAACATCAGCATTCCAACTATTTTCATATCAGGTTTAAATATGATTTGATCGACACCTAAAATTTTTAAAGTCCTTTCATTATTCTCAAGATGCTTTTTTCTAAAGAAACCATGATCAAAAGTGACAACTAAAGGTTTTAAATTATGTGTTTTAACTATTTCATACAAAACAAATGTTGAGTCTTTTCCACCACTAAAAGGAACAATACAATCATATTCATACTTATCTTTAAATTGATCTGTTAATTCTCTAAATTTTTTCATTCTTTTGGTCCAATCAATCTTCTCTAATTTTACATTATAATTATTGCACACATTGCAGACACCTTTATTATCAAAGTCAAATGTCTCGTAAGTTTCTGGAAGCATACATTTATTACATGATTTAAGAAAAAAATTTTTCATTGATTCAATATAAATAAATGAATTATTTAATCTACTAAAATATTCTAAAATTTAACTTATGTGAATTTAAATAAGATTTTAGTCTTATTGGATTAGTGTCAGTAAAATTAAATATACTTCCACAAGCAACAGCATTAATATCGAATGATTGGAAAATGCTTTTTATATGATCGTAAGTTCCAATTCCTCCACTATAAATGATTGGCAATTCAGTATTATCTTTTATTATTTTGATTAATTGATTGTCTGGACCAAGCATTGTGCCCTCTAAATCAATAGAGTTAACAAATATTTCACCAACCTTTAAAAAATTAAGAAAGTCCAAATGTTTTTTTAAATTGTCAGTGATTTGTTTTTTTCCATTTTCAGAAAACAAAACATATTGATTATTTATAATTTTAAGATCAATACTAGCTACAACCGCTTGACTTCCAAGTTCTTGGACTATGCTGTGAGGAACGTTTGTTTTTCTAAAGCAAATACTATTTAACACAATTTTATCTGCTCCAGATTTTATTATCTTAATAGCATCTTCTAAACTTTCAATTCCTCCTCCAGCTGAAATAGGAACAAAACACCTCTCAACAATTTTATTTAAATGATTGGTAAGGTCATCTATTTTCTTTTTTTTTCTATCAATATTTAAAATAATTAATTCATCGGCATCAGAGTCACTGTAAATTTGAGCTGTCTTTACAGGGTCTCCAACATCTCTGTATTCAGAAAATTTTACAGGCTTTATTAATCTTCTATCTGATATCAATAAGAGTGGAATAATTCTTTTTTTAAGCATCTTAATTGAAGTTACAAAAATTATCTAAAAGCAATAACCCTTTTTTTGAACTTTTTTCTGGATGAAACTGAAACCCAAAAATATTCTCTTTATTAATTATAGATGGAAAACGATCTCCATAATTTGTATTTGCAACTACAAATTTTTCATCTTTAAGTTGAAAAAAATATGAATGAACAAAATAAAAATTAGTATTATTATCAATATTTTCTAAAATTTTATTTTGTCTGATGATTTCCACTTCGTTCCAACCTATATGTGGTATTTTTATTTCTTTGTCTTTTTTTTTAATTTTTATTACAGAACCCTCTATTAAGTCCAGTCCCTTTGACTCTGTATTTTCAAAACCATTTGTTGATAAAAATTGCATGCCTAAACATATGCCTAAAAAAAAATTTCCCTTTTTTAAATGATCTTGAATTTTAATTAAAAGATTATCGTTTTCAAAAAAAACTTTTGACAGATTTGAGTAAGAACCAATTCCAGGTAAGATGATATGAGAATTTTTATCAAATTTGTTCAAACTTTTTTTATCAATTATCTCAACATCAAAACCTAAAGAATAAACAGCATTATAAATTGATTTTAAATTACAAACGCCTAAATCAAGAATTCCGATCATTTTTTATAAAATTTTTCCAAATATAAAATGATTTATATATTTTTCATTAAATTTTACAGCTTTTTTAAAATTTCCCTCGAGTACAAATTTATTTTTTTTTAAGATTTTAATTGATTGTTTATTTAAGCTATATGCGCCAGCATATATTTTGTTTAATTTATATTTTTTTTTTGCGATTATTAAAACTTCTTTTATTGCATTTGTGCCATATCCCATGTTTAAAAATCTTTTATTACCAATAAAAAAGGAGATATAAGCATTTTTATGATATTTGTTAATTGGTCCTAATTTAATATTTCCAATATGAATTTTTTTTTCTAGATGATTTATAAAAATTCCAAATAAGAATTCTGTCTTAGATCTTTTTATATTGTTTACATAATTTTTTACTGTCATCATGTCGTGTTTCAAAAATCTTTGCTCTGTGTATCTCATGGTTTCATGGTCATTTAACCAAGAAACATATTCTTTAGTTACCATGTTTTTGTTTAATTCTTTAAGAAATAAAGTTGATTTATGTTTCATAAGTTAATATTTTAATTCATAATTAATAAATGAAATTTGGTAAAATTGATAATATTATTATTTTTGGAGGATCTTACATAAGTATAAAATTCCTTGAGTTTCTAAAAGTAAAAAATTTTAAATTCAATTTTTTTACATCGAAAAGACTTTTAAGTGATAATATGCCTAATAATCTTACATTAAAACAAAATTTAGATAAACTTAAAATTAAATATACTGTTACAAATGATATAAACAATAATAAAAAAATCTATAATTCATTTAATAAAAAAAGTTTAGTTTTAGGTTTCGGATATAATTGGAAAATTAAAGAAAAGTTATTACGTCTCTTTAAAAATAAAATGGTTGACTTTATGGGTATTCCAATGCCCACATATAGAGGGGGTGCACATTATTCTTGGATGATTTTAAATATGTCTAAAAATGGTGGTTGCTATATTCAAGATGTTAATAAAAATACAACTCAAGGAATTAGTGATAGCGGATATTATTATGACAACTTAAAATATTTATATCCAAAAAAACTAAAGATACCAAAAGATTTTTTTTATTTCTCAATTAAAAAAGAATTATTTTTTTTAAAAAAGTTCTTAAAAAAAATAAATCAAAATAGAAATTTTAAGTTAAAAAAATTAAATAATTCCTATTCTACATATTTTCCAAGATTAAAAACTTTAAAAAACGGGTTTATTGATTGGAATTTAGAGGGAGAAGAAATATTTAGATTTATAAATGCTTTTGATGACCCTTATAGAGGGGCATCAACCTTTTTAGGTAAAAAAAGAATTTTCCTTAAAAATTGTTATTTTAAAAAAAAGAAGGGAATTCACTCATTCGCTTCTGGTATAATAATAAACAAATACAAGAACTTTATTTATATTGCTGTAAAAAATGGCATCATAAAAACCAATAATATTACTGACGATAAGGGAAAATTTATATTTGAGGGAATTATGGTTGGTGATAGGTTTATTACTTTTAAAAAAAACCTAGAAAATTCAAAAAATTTTTGAAGTAATATACAATTATGAGATTTGGTAAAATAAAAAAAATTGTTTTAATCGGTGGGGGCTATCTACTTTACCATTTTGCCAAAGAGTCTAGGAGAAAATTTAAAATAGATATCATTATTGGCCCAAGACATAAAAATCAGAAAATTATAGGAAATAAAACTTTAGCGAGTTTAGTAAAAAATTTAGGAAAAAATTATTTTATTAAAGATTTAAATGAAAGCTTTTTAAAGAAAAATTATAGCAATATAAGTGAAACCTTATTTTTATCATTTGACTCTCCTTGGATATTTAAAAAAGAACTTATAAAAAAATATTTTTTTAACAAGCTTATAAATTCCCATAGCACAAGATTGCCGCAAAATAGAGGTGGTGGAGGATTTAGCTGGAGAATTCTAAATCAAGATAAGTTAGGTTTTTGTTCTTTGCATCTAATTGATAGTAACAAAATTGATAGTGGTGATATAATAATGGTAGATGAATTTATCTTTCCATATAATTTATCAAAACCATTTGAATACGAAAAGTTTCAATTGGAAAAAGAGATTAAATTTCAAGAAGAATTTTTGAAAAGAATCATTAAAAATCAAGATTTTAATCTTATTTCACAACCACAATATTTATCCACTTACTTTCCAAGATTGTCTACAAATGATAATGGATGGATAGATTGGTCTTTAAAAATAGAGTCTTTATTCAATTTCATATCTGCATTTGATGATCCTTACCAAGGGGCAAGAACATATTATAAAAAAGAGCCAGTAAGACTTAAAAATGTAAATTTAACAAAAAGTGATCAAATATTTCACCCTTATCAATATGGTATCATCTATAGAAAATCAAAAAACTTTTTTTTAGTAGGATGCAATCAGGGAAGTTTGATTGTTACAAATATATTAAATAAAAACGGCAGAAATATTTTTAAAGATATAAATGTTGGTGACAGGCTTTTCACACCTTTAAATAAATTAGATAGTTCCAAAAATAGAGTTTATTATGATTCAAAAGGAAAAAAAAATTAAATAATTTTGATTAACTTTTTATTGTGCCATTTTTTAAAATAATTAAATACATTTCCATAATTTAATCCATGATATTTTGCAATTTCCCTCAGAGACATTCCGCTATCAATAAATCTAGGCAAGTTATTCATTAATAAATTCCATTTTTTCATCTCTTTTGTATATTTTTTTTTGTCAATTCCTGGTGCTTCTGCATTTAAATACAAATTATATTTTGGGTTAGATAGACTGATAACTCCTTTATATTTATTTTTGAATCTTATTTCATTTTCAAAGTCTAAAATTATCTTTTTAAGAAGTTTATAAGTTTTTTTTAACTTTTCTTCCGAAAGTTTATCAGGTGTGTCCATGTCTGTATGATATTCTTTAAAAGGGAATCTTGTTAAAGAAATTGTATTGATTTTATATCCTGTTGAGTCAAAAACAATTTCATCGTTACCATATATTGTTCTAAATTTACCTGTAGAGTATTTTTCACCAAGACCTCTTAAATATTTAATTGCTAATTTGTCAATTTCACTGTTTTGATTAACAGAATGTTGTAATTTTAAGGTATTTTTATTTCCAACAGATTTTAAAAGAATCGCATGTTTAAAATTGTTAGCTTTTTTTAAATTTTTTTTTAACCAAAAAATTGGTCCTATAAGTTCAGGAGCTATTAATAACGTATAAGTAAATTTTCTTTTTTTAAATTTACTCAACATTTGAAATAATTTGATTCCTACTGCACAACCTGAAATGTCATCATTTGCTTGAAACGGATGGCAATTATGAGCATTGATAATAATTGTGTCCTTATTTGAGCCTTTTAAAGTAAATTCTAATACTTTCATTTTCCCTTTTTTTTGCGTTGCTTGAATGTCTACAAAATATTTTTTTTTATTAATTTTATTAAATTCATTTTTAGACATACAAAACCCCCAAGATTTTTTTTTATGTCTATATAAACCTGTCCAATTATAAGGTGTTGCCGTAGGTAATTTTTTTGAATAAAAGATATTTTTTTTTAGCTCATTCAAAGTCACAAATCCTTTATAACTTTTTGAATTTATTGGTACACCAAATTTTTTGTATTTTGCATCAAAAACTATTTTTCCATCACTTTTAATTTGTGCTTTATTCAGTTTCCACTTAAGCGGTATTTTCCATCCATTATAAACTTTGCCGCTCTTGAAGTTATGAATTTTAAAAGGTAATAGTTTCTTAAACTCTTTAATTGCAAGATCATTGCCATCACCAACTATAGAATAATCAAAAGGGTAAAGTTTTTTTATTATGCTTGAAATTTTCATTTAGTTTAATCTTTTAAAATCAGATATTGAAATTTCACTATTTAAATATCTAAATATGTCATCTCCTTTTTGACATTTTCTTATTATTGAAAATGTAGAGTCTAATATTTTAAAATATTTCTGTAAATCTTTTTTGGTGTGAGAGGTAGATATATAAATTGAATTAGTTGCTAGTATATTTTTTTTCAACATTTCTTGTGTAATAAGTGTTTTATAAATCTGATTATTTTTTTTAAATAAAAAAGAAGATAGCGCTGGAATGCCTTTAATTTTAATACTTATTTGGTTTTTCTTTGCCAAAATTCTCCACATTTTTTGGATATACAGTCCTAATTTTGTAACATATATCCAAGATTTTTTCTTCTCCATTAGTTCTAGTGTTTTTAAAGCTGCTGCATAACCTGATGCCTCTGTCCAAAAGGTACTACTAATAAAAGTATTATAAATGTTATCCATAATTTCTTTTTTACCCAATACTGCATTAATTGCATAACCATTTCCTAAAGCTTTTCCTAAAATTAATATGTCAGGATTAACACCATAAATTTTATGTATTCCTCCAAAAGTTTGTCTAAATCCAGTAGTACACTCATCAAATATTAGTATTAATTTTTTTTCATCTGCAAATTTTCTTATTTTTTTCAGAAAGTTATTTTTTGGTTTTTCAGATCTTATAACCTCCATCTTAATTATTCCAACTTCAGGATTATTTCTTATTATTTTTTTTAACCCATTAAAATCATTATATTTAAATGTAAAAACACTACCTTTTAATTTTGAATAGACTCCGTCGGTCTTTAAACCAGGAAGCAAATGATCGCTTAAAGAATTTTCATCTTTTATATTAGCTGCGAGATACCAGTCATGCCACCCATGATACCCACATATTGCAACTTTTTGTCTGTTTGTTGATGCTCTGCTCAATCTAATTGCGACTGAATTCGCTTCTCCACCTGATCTTGTAAACCTGGCCTTGTCAGCCCAACTATGCATTGTCAAAAGTTTTTTAGCTAACATTATTTCTTCCAAAGAATTTAGTGTTGTCATATTGCCCTTTGATATTCTTTTTTTGACAGCATTATCAACTTGTGAATTAGCATAACCTAACAAATTTGTTCCAACTCCCATATTTGAAAAATCTAAATATTTTTTTTTATCAACTGCATAAATAGATGAACCTTTTGCTCTAACAAAATATGAAGGCCATTTATCTGGCAGATATACATCTGGTCTTTTTGAAAATAAAGAATTACCACCAGCTATTGTGTCTAAAGCTTCTTGCCAAATTATTTTTGGATTACAATATTTTTTTTTTAAAGACTCTTTATTTATTATTTTACTATTTTTAATAAAAATATTTTTATTTTTTTTATAAAAACTTATTAATTCTTTTATTCCAAAATCTTTTTTTTTATTATGAATTATAAATTTCCTTATAATTTTTAGATCTTCTTTATAATCAAGGGTTAATCTAATATGTGAATTATCATCTTTATTAAAATAGTTTTTTTTTTTAAATAAGTTAGTTCTTTTTATATAACTTGTTACATGCTCCTTATCCTCAGCACTAACGGCATTCTCATAAGTTTTTTTTAATGTTTTAAAAGAAAAAAATTCGGCATCCAAACCATCAGGAAAAGTTCTATCGATTGTATTTGATAAATAATCAACATCATTATTATCATAAACATTATACATTTGATCAATTATTTTTGGGTCTATTAAGGGGCAGTCTGAGGTTATTCTTAATATATGTTTAATATTATTATAAACTGAACAATCATAATATCTTTTAAGAACATTTTTCTCAGAGCCTTTAAATATTTTAATATTATTACTTTTTAACAAATTAGATAAATTTTTATTTCTTAA
>CACDOD010000014.1 GCA_902554335.1 uncultured Pelagibacteraceae bacterium | reverse complement strand
TAATAATACAGTTTGCACAGATTTATGGTTTTGAGGTTGATTTTCAAAGAGATATTAGAAAAAACGATAGCTTCCAGATTGTTTTTGAAGAGTATAAAAATGATGAAAATAAAACAATTGATTTTGGAAATATTGTATACGCAAATTTAATATTAAAAGGAAGATCAATTGAATTATATTATTTTAATTCTGAAAAGGAAAAAATTAATGATCATTTTGATCCAAGTGGTCAAAGTATAAAAAAAACTTTAATGAAAACACCTATAAATGGAGCAAGATTATCTTCAAGTTATGGAATGCGTAAACATCCTATATTAGGATACAATAAAATGCATCAGGGTACAGATTTTGCTGCACCCTTAGGAACGCCAATAATGGCATCTGGTTCAGGAGTCGTGATAAAAGCTGGATGGTGCGGAGGTGGAGGTAATTGTGTGAAAATAAAACACAATAAAACATACAGTACTGTTTATGCACATATGTCAAAATTTGCAAAAGGTATTAAAAAAGGTATACGTGTAGCTCAGGGTCAAATAATAGGTTTTGTTGGTTCAACAGGAATGTCTACGGGACCACACTTGCACTACGAAGTAATTAGAAATGGCAAAAAAATTAATTCCCAAACATTAAAATTACCATCAGGAAAAAAACTAACTGGTAAATTGAGAGAAGATTTTGAATTGGCTAAAATAAAAATTGACGTTTTAAAATCAGAACTAATAAATAAACAAAATTAATTTTATTCAGCTTTTTCTGGTCTATCTTCTAAATTTTCTTCTTCTTTTATATTATTTAAGTTGACTTCTTTAGTTGTATCTGAGGAATTATTTTTAGAATTTGTAGTTGATATATTATTTTCAGAGATTCTAACAAAATGTTCAGCATGTTGCATATAATTTTCAGATAATATTTTATCTCCACTAGATAATGCCTCCCTTGCTAGATCAGTATATTTTTGGATTAGCTTAGAACAATTAACGTTGTTTCTTGGAAAATTTTTCTTTTTAAAATCTGATATGTTGCTTAAGCTAGTATTAAAAGATTTGTCATTTGAAGAGTTTTTGAAATTCCTATCATAAGAATTGCTTCTATAACGTCTTCTGTTATTTTTAAAATTTCTCATTATTTAATTTTTGTAGCTAATAAACATCTTTTAATGTTTTGATAATCATGAATTATTTTTACTATATGAAAATTGTTATTTTTTAATAACTGATTTACTCTATAATATTGTCCTAATCCTATTTCTAATGCTAATAAGCCTCTAATTTTCAATATAAACCTACTTTTATCTATAATTTTTTCGATAATGTTTAATCCATCTAGGCCACCATAAAGAGCCTTTTTTGGCTCGTAGTTTTTTACACCTAAATCAAGATTGTTATACTCAATTTTATTTATATAAGGTGGATTAGATATAATTAAATCATATTTATTGTAATATAATTTGTCAACATCTGTATTAATAAATTTAATTCTATTATAAACCTGTTGTATTTTTGCATTAGTTTTAGCAGTTTTAATTGCTAATTTTGAAATATCAATACCAGTACCTTTCCAATTTTTTTTTTCTTTTAAGATAGAAATCAATATACATCCTGACCCAAGGCCTATATCTAAAATATATAAATTATTTGAATTTTTATTTATTTTTAAAACTTCTTCTACCAATAGTTCCGTTTCAACTCTTGGCGTTAAAACATTTTTATTTACTTTAAACTCATATTTCCAAAAATATTTCTTACCCAATATATATGATATAGGTTCTTTTTTTTTTCTACGATTAATTAGATCGAAATACAATCTTTCTTGTTGAGAGTTTATCTTTTCATCTAAATTAAGCAGTATTTTTTCTCTGCTTTTTTTAATTAATTTCGAAAGTAATAATTCAGCATCAATGTTGGGTGTTGATATGGAATTATTTCTTAAAATTGATGTTCCTTTATTTAAAATAACCCTAAAATTCATTAGTTTAAATTTTTTAATTCCTCCTCTTGAGCCTGAAGACTTAAGCTTTCAATCATCTCATCAAAAATTTCTCCTTCCATAAATTCTTCTAGTTTATGTAAAGTTAAGTTAATTCTGTGATCTGTAATTCTTCCTTGAGGAAAATTATAAGTTCTAATTCTCTCTGATCTATCACCTGTTCCAATTTTATTTTTCCTATCTTTGGATCTTGCTTCATCTCTTTTTTGCCTTTCAAATTCATAAATTCTTGATCTTAATATTTTCATTCCTTTCTCTTTATTTCTTATTTGAGATTTTTCATCTTGTTGACTAACAACAATACCTGAAGGAATATGAGTAATTCTGACTGCTGAGTCTGTTGTATTAACACTTTGACCTCCAGGCCCACTGCTTCTAAAAACATCAATCCTTAAATCTTTTTCTTCTATTTTGACATCTACTTCTTCAGCCTCGGGTAGAACTGCTACTGTGGCTGCAGAAGTATGAACTCTTCCTTGAGTTTCTGTATCTGGCACTCTTTGGACTCTGTGAACACCACTTTCATACTTAAGTGATGAATATATATTTTTTCCTTTTATTGTTGCTACTACCTCTTTTAATCCACCTGCATCACTCTTGGAAATACTTATTACCTCTATATTCCATTTCTTTTTATTACTTACTTTTTCATACATTTTAAAAAGATCTGAGGCAAATAAACTTGCCTCTAGACCTCCAGTTCCAGCTCTAATTTCAATAATAGCATTTTTTGAGTCGGCATCATCCTTGGGTAATAAGAATAATTTTAGTTTTTTTTCATTTTTTTCATTTTTTTTTATTAAATCCTCTAACTCTGTTTTAGCCAGTTCTTTCATTTCTTCGTCACTATCTTTGTCATTTAAGATTTTTTCTAAGTCTTCCTTGCTGCTTTCAAAAGAATTATAATCATTAGCTTCCTGAATTATTTCATTTAAATCTGAATATTCTTTTGACTTTTCAGCAAATTTTTTTTTGTCGATTTCACCTGAGGATAACTCTTTTTCAAGTGATTTATGCTTAGAAATAAGATCTCTTACTTTACTAATCGGGATCATTAATTATTTTTTTCTATTTCTTCAGCTTTTTTTTCTACAAGTTCTACAACTCTTGAAATAATATCATTGTTAATTACTTTTTCAGTCTGCATACCTTTTAGATAGAGCATACTATTACCTTTGCCTCCACCAGTGATTCCTATATCAGTATACGCTGCTTCTCCTGGTCCATTAACTACACAACCTATTATTGAGAGTGTTATTGGTGTTTTAATATGAGAAAGTCTTTCTTCAAGTATTTTTACAGTATTAATGACCTGAAATCCTTGTCTAGCACAAGAAGGACAAGAAATTATTTTTACACCTCTTGATCTTAGATTTAATGATTTTAAAATCTCATTTCCTATTTTCACTTCTTCTACAGGATCATCTGACAAGGATACTCTTATTGTATCACCTATCCCTTCTAGTAACAATGTTCCTAAACCTATTGATGATTTAATACTACCTGGCAAAAAAGATCCAGCTTCTGTAATTCCAAGGTGAAGCGGATAATCTGTTACTTTTGCAAGTTGTTTATATGCTCCTATTGATAAAAAAACATCTGATGACTTTACACTAATCTTAAAATTATAGAAATCTGCATCCTCAATGATTTTGACATTTCTTAGAGCGCTTTCGACTAATGCTTCTGGACAAGGTTCTTTATATTTTTCTAAAATATCTTTTTCAAGTGATCCTGCATTTACACCAATTCTAATAGCACAATTATTATTTTTTGCAGCTGATATTACCTCTCTAATTTTTTTACTATCACCAATATTTCCTGGATTAATTCTTAGACATTTGGCACCATTTTCTGCAGACTCAATTGCTCTCAAATAGTGAAAATGTATGTCAGCAATTATAGGGACACTTGAATGTTTTACTATCTCTTTTAAGGCTGACGTACTTTCTTTATCTGGACATGATACTCTGACTAAATCGGCACCTTCGCTTGCAATTTTGTTTATTTGGTTAATTGTAGCTTTAGTGTCTTTTGTAATAGTATTTGTCATAGATTGAACCGAAATGGGATTGTTCCCACCAATTTTTACATCTCCAACAGTAATTTCTTTGGTTTTTTTTCTTGCAATATCCCTGAATGGTCTGATGCTCATTTTTCTATTAATTTAATAGTCTAACTTAAATTCTTTATGAAGTACATCAACTGCTTTTTTTAAATTTTGTTGTTTTACTAGTACTGATATTTTTATTTCAGACGTTGAAATAACTTGTATATTAATATTTTTTTTTGCCAAAGCATTAAACATTCTGAACGTTACTCCAGGAGTAGTTATCATGCCTACACCAATTATTGATACTTTAGATACATTTTCATCTGTAACAATTTTTTTAAATCTAATTTTTTTATTTACTTTAATTAATTTTTTAGTTTTTGTTAAATCCTCATTTTTTATGGTAAATGTCAAATCTGTCTCTTTTTTATTTGATGAAATATTTTGAACAACCATGTCTACATTAATAGAGTTTTTAAATAATGGCTCAAAAATTGCAGCGGCAACACCTGGACTATCTTTCACCCCAATAAGTGTAACTTTTGCATCATTTTTAGTAAAAGAAACACCTCTAATTATATTTTTTTTTGACACATTTTTTCTTTTTGTAATTAATGATCCAGAAATATTTTTAAAAGAATTCCTAACCTCAATATCAATTCTATTTAATCTTGCATCTTGAATAGAGTTTGGTTGCATAACCTTAGCTCCTAAAGATGCCATTTCTAACATTTCTTCGTATGAAATTTTTTTAATTTTTTTTGCATTTGGTACTATTTTTGGGTCAGTTGTATAAACTCCATTAACGTCTGTATATATAACGCACCTTTTTGCACTAAAAAACTTTGCTACCATTATTGCGCTTGCATCTGAACCACCTCTGCCAATAGTAGTTATTCGATTTTGAGAATTTATTCCTTGAAAACCAGTGATAATTGGGACTCCTCCTTGTTTAAGAAATTGTAAAATTTTTTTTTTGTTTATTGAATAAATTCTAGAATTAGAATAATTGCCAGTAGTAAATATTGGTATTTGCCAACCAAGCCATGATCTAGAAAGATACCCAAGATGATTGAGTCGACCAGCTATTAACGCACAAGAAATCTGTTCTCCTGTAGAAACTATACTATCATATTCAGAAGAAGGAAAATTGTTAGATATTTGCTTTGTAAGTTTTGCCAATCTGTTAGTTTCACCACTTATTGCAGAGGAAACTACAATTACTTTATATTTTTTTTTTAAATAGCTAATAATAATTTTTGTAACCTTTTTTATCCGATCGATAGAACCTACAGAGGTTCCACCAAATTTGAGCACTACAATTTTCATTGTTATTTCCTATATAATCTTTTATTAAAAACTAATTAATTAAAAATCAAGATTTATGGCTAATAACACAATTATTAAAGAAGAAATAGAAAAATTTAATAAAATGGCAGAGGAATGGTGGGATCCAAATGGAAAATTTAAGCCACTACATAAATTTAATCCGATAAGAATAGAATATATTAAAAACAATATAATTAAAGAATTCAATATTAAAAAAATAAAAAAACCATTCTCAGGTTTAGAAATCTTAGATATTGGATGTGGGGGTGGTTTACTTACCGAACCTATGTACAGGCTTGGAGGAAAATTAACTGGCATAGATGCTTCTCAAAAAAATATAAAAATTGCAAAAACACATGCATATAAAAATAAATTAAAAATAAATTATTTTTGCGCTTCTCCAGAAAAATTAAAGGCAAAAAAAAGATTTGATGTAATTTTAAATATGGAAATTGTTGAACATGTAGATGATTTGGAATTATTTATAAAATCAAGTTCAAAACTTTTAAAAAAAGGTGGAATCATGTTTGTTGCAACAATTAACAAAACTTTGAAATCATATGTATTTGCAATTATTGGTGCTGAATATATCTTAAATTGGCTCCCGGTTGGTACTCATGACTGGTTTAAATTTGTAAAGCCTGATGAATTAAAGATTTTATGTCAAAGATATGATCTGCAAAATTCAGAGATTAGAGGATTAAATTATAATATTTTACAAGATAAATGGAATTTAAGTTTAAATACAAAAGTAAATTACATAAGTAAGTTTAAGAAATTTTAATTTTCAGTATCTTTGACCCAGGGTATTTGAGATGTTTCTATTCCCTCTTCCTTTAATTCTTTAATATCTTTTGAAGAAGCTTTTCCATATATGCCTTTCTTTGATTTTTTTTCTCCATAATGAATCGATCTTGCTTCATGAGTGAAATTTTCTCCAACGTAATCAAAATTTTTTTCAATATAATTTTGAAATTCTTTTATTTTTGATCTTACCTCATTAACTTTTGCTGAAGTTTTTCGTTCTTTCAATTTTGAGATTGATAAAATCCCAGGAGACATTATGGATTTTTCAATTTTTAATGAATTACATATACTACAAACTATTAGCTTCATTTTTTTTAATTTTTCAAATTCTTTAGATGAGGCGAACCAACTATCAAAGATATTTCCACATTTTTTACAGTTTAGTTGATATTTAATCATTTTATAGATTTAATAACTAAATTTTTTTTTTCAATATCCTATGATCTGTAGTCCGAATTAATTTCTATGTATCTTTTAGTTAGGTCCATTGAATATACTTCAAATTCTTTATTTCCAGTTCCAACCTGAATATTAATTTTAATCTCTACTGATTTCATATAATCAGCAACTTCTTCTTCTTTATAATTTTGTGATATTTTTCCGTTTTCAATTATTTTATGTGGACCTATAGATATATTGAGTTTAGACAAATTTATTTTTGCTTTTGCTTTCCCAATAGCCATAATTATTCTTCCCCAATTTGGGTCTTCACCAGCAATTGCGGTTTTAACTAGTGGTGAGTTCGCAATTGAAAAACAAATCTTTTTTGCATCAGTTTCATTTTTACATTTTTCAACATTTATAATAACAAATTTTGAGGCACCCTCTCCATCCGCAGCAACACTTTTTGCCAAATTTTTTAAAACTATATTAAGCGATTTATCAAAATCATTTAAATTTTTATCTCTATATGTTTTGATTTCTTTATTGTTTGCAAATCCAGTAGAAAAAATGCTTACCATATCATTTGTACTCATATCGCCATCACAACTTAAAGCATTGAATGTGGTTTGAATATTTTTTTTTAACAGATGTTTTAAAATATTTCCCTTAATTTTGGCATCTGTGAAAACAAAACCAAGGGTGGTTGCCATGTCTGGATGGATCATTCCTGAGCCTTTCGCCACCCCATAAATTTTAATTTTTGTACCAGCTATTTTACACTCTTCCATTGATAACTTTGGCCTCGTGTCTGTTGTAAGAATTCCCATTGCAGCTTTCATCCAAACATACTTATTTTGATTATATTTTATTTTATTAATTAAATTCGGAATTGCCTGTCTAATCTTTTTTTCTGGAAAATTTTCACCAATTGTACCTGTTGAAGCAAATAAAAGATTTTTTATTTTTATTTTTCTGGGATCTTCCTCGTCACTTTTTTTGTTTAAGAGATAACATATCAGAAATTTGTAAAGCAATGTTATTAATAGCTTTGTAACCTTCTTTACCAGTAAATGCATTAGCATTTCTTGTGTTAACTATTAATGCATATATTTTATCTTTTGAGTTATTTAGATTCCATTTTATATTTTCAGATTTTATATTAGACTGAGTATAAACTGTTGCACAACTTGCCCCTTTTCTAAAATAAAAAATTACGAGTTCATCTCTTTTTTTATTTTCGTACAAATTAGCTGAAACAGCAGAAAGACCCATACCATCTATATGGTCTAAATCTTGGTAAAATCCAATAGAATTGGACTTTATTTGATAATTTTCTTTTTTAAAAAGCATATATATTTAAAAAATTAATAATATGATTATATAAGAATCGTTTAAATAACAAATTTATCATATGCTAAATCCTCTTAACTTAATATCAAAAATATTTAAATCTTCTAATCAAAAAAAATTAGATAATTTAGCTAAAGTTGTAGCAAGAATTAATGATCTCGAGAAAAAAGTTGTCAATTTAAAGGATAATGAATTCCCAAAAAAAACCATCGAATTAAAACATAAACTAATCGAAGGGAAAACTTTAAATGATTTATTGCCAGAAGCATTTGCACTTGTCAGGGAAGCATCCAAAAGAGTAAATAATGAAAGACATTTTGATGTTCAACTACTTGGTGGAATAGTTTTAAACAACAATCAAATAGCTGAAATGAAAACAGGTGAAGGTAAAACTTTAACTATAGCTTTAACTGCATATCTGAATTCACTCGAGGAAAACGGAGTCCACGTTGTGACAGTAAATGATTATCTCGCAAAAAGGGATTCTGAAAATATGGGAAAAATTTACAATTTTTTAGGTATAACGTGCGGGTTCATTAACGCAGGACAGAACGATGAAGAGAGGAAGAAAAATTATTCTTGCGATATTACATATGTAACTAATAGTGAACTTGGATTTGATTACCTGAGAGATAACATGAAATTTTCAAAAGAAGATATGGTTCAAAGAAGTCATAATTTTGCAATAGTCGATGAGATTGACTCATGTTTGATTGATGAGGCTAGAGTTCCACTAATCATCTCAGGGAAGGCTGAAGACAAAACAGAGCAATACATTATTGTAAATAAACTAATTAAGAAGTTAGGTAACGAAGACATTGATATTGATGAAAAAAATAAAAATGTACTTTTAACTAATAAAGGAATTGATAATGTTGAAAAGATTTTTTCAGAAGTAGGTTTGCTGAAAAATAATAATTTTTATGACCCAGAAAATCTATCTCTTGTACATTTGGTGAATCAATCTTTGAGAGCAAATTATATATTCTCTAATGGAAAAGATTATATTGTTAAAGAAAAGGAAATTATAATAATAGACGAACAAACTGGCAGACAAATGCCTGGTAGAAGATTTGGTGACGGTCTTCATCAAAGTTTAGAAGCTAAAGAGAATTTAGATATACAATTTGAAAATCAAACCTTAGCATCAATAACTTATCAAAATTATTTTAAATTATATAAAAAGCTATCAGGATGTACTGGTACAGCCGTTACAGAAGCACAAGAATTTTTTGAAATTTATAATTTAAATGTTCTCACTATACCGACTAATAAAGAAATGATTAGAGAAGATTTAAATGATAAAATTTTTAGGACAGTAAAAGAAAAAGATGAAGCTATAATAAAATTAGTAAATGAAAAATATAACTTAGGTCAACCTATTTTAATATTTACAAGTAGTATAAATAGATCAGAACATTATTCAGAACTATTCAATCAAAAAAAGATTAAACATATAGTTCTTAATGCAAAAAACCATGACAAAGAGGCTGAAATAATTGCAGACGCTGGAACTAACAAATCAGTTATTATAACCACTAGTATATCTGGAAGAGGTGTAGACATAAAACTTGGTGGTAAAGAGTCAGATCAAACAAAAAGAGAACAAATAAAAAAATTAGGTGGTTTGTTTGTTATTGGGACTGAAAGAATGGAAAGTCGAAGAGTTGACAATCAAGCACGTGGGAGATCTGGCAGACAGGGTGATGAAGGTTCCTCTATATTTTTTGTAAGTCTTGAGGATGATTTAATGAGAATTTTTGGTTCAGATTCTATGAATAATATTTTAGAAAAACTTGGACTAAAGGATGGTGAGAGTATTGATCATCCATGGATAAATAAAGCTCTTGAAAGAGCGCAGCAAAAAGTGGAGGCAAGAAACTTTGATATAAGAAAGTCATTATTAAAATTTGACGATGTTCTAAATGATCAGAGGCATGTTATTTTTTCTCAGAGAAATAAAGTTATGAATAGTAATGATTCATACGAGTTTGCTGATAATTTTTTAGAAAAAATTCTAGATGAGTTAATAGAACATAAAAATAAAAAATTAAGTTTAGATAAAAAATTATTATCCAGCTTTGGAGGAGCCTTTAATGATAATGAAATTGATACTTTAAATTATAAAGATAATGCAACAATAAGAAATGAAATTAAAAATAAATTTAATAAAAAAAGAGAGGAAAGGTTAAAAATTTTAGGAGAGGAACAAGCTAAAGAAATTGAAAAAAGAATTTTTCTTCAAGTAATTGATCAAAATTGGAAAATGCATATTCAATATCTTGAACAACTAAGACAAGTAATTGGATTAAGATCCTATGGACAAAGAGATCCATTAATCGAATACAAAAAAGAAGCATTTAATTTATTTGAGGAACTTTTAAATAAATTAAAAGAACAATTTATTGGATTATTATTAAATATAAAAATTATTTCAAATAACGTTGTTGAAGAAAAAAAAATTCAAACACCAAATAATCCTAAATGTTTACTTTTAGCAAAAAAAGGTGAAAAAATTTCTAGAAATGAAATTTGCTTAGCAACAAATAAAAAATATAAAAATTGTTGTGGAGCCCTATAATATATATAGCAGATAAAATATTAATAATATTGAAACTGAAGAAGCAATAAAAATTATTTTTTTTCTATTAAATTTTTCAAACAAAGTACTAAATTTACTTTTTTTAAATGATAAACCCGTATTGATATCAGGACTAGGCAAAAATCCTCCTCCTCGTCCTATTTTTAAAAATTTATTATTTCTTTGAGAAATTATTTGATCTTCGGTTAATTTTTCAAAATTATCTAAATTTTTTTGTATTGAGATTTTTATATTTTCTAAAATTGTCTCTCTATCTCTGTGAGCGCCACCAATGGGTTCCTTTATAACCTCGTCAACTATATTTAAATCGAGCAATTCAGTGGATGTAAGCTTCATCGCTTTTGCCGCTTCTAAAGTTTTTTTTGGATCTCTCCAAAGTATCGTGGCGCAACCCTCTGGAGAAATGACAGAATAAATTGCATTTTCTAACATTATAACCTTACTAGCTGAAGCTAATGCTATTGCGCCGCCTGATCCTCCCTCTCCAATTATAATTGCTAAATTTGGAACTTTTAAATTCATACAGCTTTCTATTGATCTTGCAATTGCCTCTGCTTGGCCTCGCTCTTCAGCTCCTACTCCTGGATAGGCCCCCGGGGTATCAATAAATGTAATGATTGGGATATTAAATTTATTTGCTAATTGCATTAATCTAATACTTTTTCTATAGCCCTCAGGTCTCATCATTCCAAAATTTCTATCTAACCTCTCATCTAAATTTTCTCCTTTTTCTTGTCCAATAACTAATACTGACTTATTATTAAATTTAGCAAATCCAGATATTACTGATTTATCTTCCCCATAAAATCTATCACCAGAAAGTGACACAAAGTCTTGAAATAAATTTTCTATATAATATTTTGCTTTTGGGCGATCCTCATGTCTAGCAACTTGTGTTGTTTGCCAAGGATTAAGGTTTGCATAAATATTTTCCAATTTCTTATTAATTTTATCCTCTAGAGAAGCAATCTCATTTGTATTTACCTCAGAAATTCCCTCATTGTTATATGGGTCCTTTAAATTTTCGAGTTTTGCTTCAAGTTCTTTGACATCGCTTTCAAAATTAAGATAATTTTTCATTTCTTATTTATAAAATATAATAAAGGCAATAAAAGGGCTCATTTTTACCAATTTACTACTATACAAAATTTTCCTAAAACAAACTACATTATTTAAATTATTATGTATAAGAAATATATAAATATTGAAAATCTTTCCATTTCTGAGGAGCTTTATAGTTTTATCAATAATCAGGCTCTTCCAGGAACTGATGTGATCGAAAAAAATTTTTGGAAGGGACTAAGTCAGGTGACCCATGAGCTAAGTCCAAAATTAAAAAAATTATTAAAAATTAGAAAAAAACTACAAATGGACTTGGATAGATGGCATTTAGAAAATTTTGAAAATGAATTTAATTTAAAAGAATATAAATCCTATATTGAAAAAATTGGTTATCTTGTAAAGGAAGGTCCTGATTTTAAAATCAAAACAAAAAAATTAGATAAAGAAATATCAAGTATAGCTGGACCTCAACTTGTTGTTCCAATAATGAATGCGAGATATGCTTTAAATGCAGCAAATGCAAGATGGATGAGTTTATATGATAGTTTGTATGGAACAGACGTAATATCTTCAGAAGAATCAATTAGTGAAAGATATGACCCAGAGCGAGGACTACGTGTTATTAAATATACAAAGGAATTTTTAGATAAAAATTTTAAATTAAAAAACTCATCTTGGAAAAAAGTAAATCAATTATTAATACAAAATCATAAATTAGAATTACAAACAGATAAAGGGGTTGTAAAACTTGAAGACGAAAGTAAATATTTGGGTTATAGAATAGACAAAGAGAAAATAAGCGCAATCATTTTAAAAAACAATAATCTTCATATTGAAATTATAATTAATCCAAGTGCTTTTAGTTCTAAAGGAGACCCTGCGGGAATTTCAGATATAATTATAGAATCAGCTATCTCTACTATTTGTGATCATGAAGATTCTGTGGCTGCAGTTGATGCTGAGGACAAAATAGTAGGATATAAAAATTGGTTAGGACTAATGAAAAAAGATCTTGTTGCTGAATTTGAAAAAGACGGAAAAAAATTAAGAAGAAAATTAAATCCAAATCGAAATTATATATCAGTTGAAGGTAAAAGAGAAAGCCTGCATGGTAGAGCTCTACTTTTAAATAGAAACGTTGGTCATTTGATGACTAATTCAAGTGTTCTTTTACAGGATGGATCAGAAATACCTGAGGGTATTTTAGATGCTTTTGTTACATCTTTGTGTGCAATTCATGATCTTAAAAATAAAAATAATTCAAGAACAGGCTCTATTTATATTGTTAAACCAAAACAACATGGGCCAGAAGAAACAGCATTTACAAATATGTTATTCACAAAAGTGGAGGAAGTTTTAGGATTAGAAAAATTTACTATTAAGTGTGGAATCATGGATGAGGAGAGAAGAACTACAATTAATTTAAAAGAGTGCATTAGAACTTTAGAGGATAGAGTTTTTTTTATTAATACTGGATTTTTAGATAGAACTGGAGATGAAATGCATACTTCTATGGAAGCTGGACCGATGATTAAAAAGGGCGATATGAAACAATCCTCTTGGATAAATGCATATGAAAATAATAATGTAGATATAGGATTAAATTGTGGTTTTTCAGGCGTTGCGCAAATTGGTAAAGGAATGTGGGCAATGCCTGATAAAATGGCTGATATGCTTAAACAAAAAATTTCTCATTTGGAGGCAGGGGCAAACTGTGCATGGGTTCCTTCACCGACGGCAGCTGCACTTCACGCTCTTCATTATCATGAGTTAAATATATTCAGTAAACATTTCGAAATAAAAAAAAGACAAAAAGCAAAACTAGAAAATTTATTACAAATACCAGTTGTTAAAAAACCTAATTGGTCAGTTGAGGAAGTAAATAAAGAATTATCAAATTCTGCTCAAACTATCCTAGGATATGTTGTTAGATGGATTGATCAAGGCATAGGATGCTCGAAAGTTCCTGATATTAATAATGTAGGTTTAATGGAAGACCG
Source organism: uncultured Pelagibacteraceae bacterium (assembly GCA_902554335.1). Classification (GTDB taxonomy): domain Bacteria; phylum Pseudomonadota; class Alphaproteobacteria; order Pelagibacterales; family Pelagibacteraceae; genus Pelagibacter. The sequence continues at coordinate 1,187 of CACDOD010000014.1, read as the reverse complement.
TGCAACACTTAGAATTTCGTCACAGCAAGTAGCTAATTGGTTACATCATGGAATTTGCAGCCGGAAACAAGTTTTAGAAATTATGAAAAAAATGGCGAAAGTAGTTGATGAACAAAACAAAGAAGACAAATTTTATCAAAATATGTCTCCACACTATGACAGGTCTATAGCTTTTAAAACAGCTTGTGAGCTTGTATTTCAAGGAAAAGATCAGCCATCTGGATACACTGAACCACTTCTACATTTAAACAGATTAATTAAAAAAAATTAGTTTTTTGGAAAAGAATTTCTATTTTTAAAAGCATAAATAAGCGACCCGTCATCTAAATTTTCAATCTCTGCCCCAATTGGGAGACCTTGTGCAAGTTTAGAAATTTTAACTTCAATATCTTTTAAACAATCTTGAATATAAAAAGCTGTTGTTTGACCTTCTACAGTTGTGCTCGTTGCTAATATTACTTCTTCTATATTCTCCTTTTTTACTCTGTGCACTAGAGCATCAATTAACAATTCATCTTTGTTAATATTATTTGAAGCAATTGTTCCTCCTAAAATATGAAAATATCCTTGAAATACAGTAGATGCCTCAATACTCCACTGATCTGCTATATTTTCAACTACACAAATTTTTGTATATCTATTTTTAACGTTTTCACAGTTATTACATCCAATAGTATTTGATTTAAGTGATCCACAAATCTTGCATCTACAAATATTTTTATAAACATCAGCCAAACTCTTTGCCATTGGCTTAATCAGTTCTTCTCTATTATTAATCATTTTTAAAACTATTCTTTTTGCGGACCGTGGTCCTAGACCTGGTAGTTTAGAAATTAACTTAATTAACTCTTCTAATTCAGAAATATTTTGCATCTATTTATAAAGGCCATTTAAAACCAGGTACTCCAAAATTACCTGCTGATTTTGAAATTTCCTCAGTGGTTTTAGTTTTAAGTGATGATTTAGCATTATTATGTGCAGCTTTAATTAAGTCCTCTATAACATTTTTCTCCTCATTTAGGAGTTTTTCAGAGATTTCTAGTGAAATCATTTCTCCTTCGCCATTTAATTTTACTTTAACTAAATCTCCTCCAGAAGAACCAATCGCTTCAATTCTCTTTATTGCCTCTTGGCTTTCTTTCATTTTTTTTTCTAGCTCCTTTGCTTTTTCTAATATTTTTGAAAAA
>CACDOD010000013.1 GCA_902554335.1 uncultured Pelagibacteraceae bacterium | reverse complement strand
TAAGTTTATTTTTGTGTTAGAGTATTTTTTTTTGTGTTAGAGTTTTTTTAATTATCAATAATTCTCAATCCACTTCTCAAGTTGAATTTCTGTGCCAGTATCCTTAGCTTGAGATTTACCTGTAATTAAGTTATCTTTAGATGTAAAACCACTAATATTCTTATTAGCTTCCCCAGATATACCAACGTACAGGTTGTCTCCCTGTTTTACAACTTTAGATAGAACTCCAGTGCCTAAATTTACATTTAAAACTGATTTTCCACACTTGGAGTCATAAGCTGTCAGTATAGCCTTTCCGGTATTACACGCATTTGCACCAGTTGTAGGCTCATAAATAGGAAAATATACTCTATCTTTATCAACTGTAGGCTCTGCAGTTAATTTTTGAGACTTTTGAAGATTCACATACCAACCCAAGTCACTATTGCTTGGACAAGTTGGAGATGTTTTACATTTTGAAACATCTCCTGGCGAACTAATGTTTACATAATTTGGAAAATCTTTATCTTTAATTCCATAAACTCTGTTTTGGACCTGATTAGATTGTTCGTGAAGTTTTTGAGTATTACCTGTTCCAAAATATAACCACAAATTATTGTCATTATTAATTGTAACCTCTGGTCTTGTGTAAATATATCTTCCGTTATCTGAAGTAGATTGTGAATTAAATAAAGTTGTTGATGATATATTGCTTATTACATTATTATTTAATGAAAAGTTTTCAGTTAAATTAATTTTTGTTATTTTGCCTTCAAGATCTGATGCATAAACTACTGCACCATCATAATTTGCTTTAGAAGTACTATCTGCTGTAATGACACTCAAATCTGCAGGTAATGCATTAATAATATCTGTTTTGTTAACAACACTTGCTGTTATAGTTACATTATCAGGTGCTCTATCAAAATTTATCTTTAAGTTTGACATTGTGTTTCCATTTAATGTCCCAGTCACAGTATATCTTATATCGCCAGCACCACTTACTCTAACCTTACAACAGTTTACATTGTATGATTGTAATCCGTATTGTCCTAAACTAATTTCTGTTTTACTGTTTCCTCTTGGGATTCCGAAAACATAATTATGCATTACATTAACTTGATCAGTTATATCAATATCTTTAAGAAGCTTACCTTCATTTTCAATATCTAATACATAAACAGCTGAACCAATATCTGGGTTTACCGCTGCGTTGTATCCACCACCAAATACAGCTACCCATTTATCCTTACCATTAACTTTTATTCTTATAATTCTTGGTGTTGACCAGGTTTCACCTAATTTACTATAGTTTAATTCACTAGCTATGTTCCCAGTTCCATAACTGTAAATATTTTTTGCACCAGTAGAATCCCAATGGCTTACTTCTCTATTTGATGGATCATTTTTAATTGCAAAAAGATGTGTTGGATTATTTATATCTGTAATATCAACTGAATAAATTCCATTTCCACCAGCACCAAGTCCACCAATTAAAATTGTTCTCCATCTTGGATTATTTGTTCCATCATAAGGAGTATCATCAAAGTAAATATCTTTTACAACAGGAGATCCATCAACTCCATATATTGCATTGGTTACATTGGCAGTAGAGGAAGGTATCCTCTCTAAATTTCCAAGTATAATTGGAGGAATATAACCCCATAACTCTTCACCATCAGAAGTTCTAAATGCGTGTAAAATTCCATTATTTGATCCGGCTAAGACTACTTCTGTTCTAGTTTTGCAAGATCCACCACAACTTGAGCCATTTTTAAAATTATCATAGTTATTTTGATATCTATAATATGCATCTGTTTTATTAAAATTTGAATTTCCTGTATCGGCTGTAGAGGCTTCAGGTGCACCGACTACAATTAATTCTGAGTGATAAATATCAGCTAATTTATGTATAGATTCTGTTTTGTTATTATCATTATCCTGATCATAAGTATCAATACCTCTAATAAAATTAATTAAATTATCAACTTCAGTATTTGTAGGTGATTGACTAGGAAACATAAGTGCTTTTAATTCATCTCTGTTTGACGTTTTAAAATTATTAGTACCGGTAGAACTAATTCCAGATGTCCAAATTTTTCTAGACGATGCAGCTTTACTATTTAATTTATCAGCAGCATCCCACTGTTCAGCTCCAAAGGTACCGTTAGAGTTCAGTTTATACTTTTTAAGGCTTCCTTTCCATTGTTTATTCTTTTCATATTCAAAAGTTGATTGATATATAAAATTTCCTTTTGTTATATCAGACATTACCGCTGGAGTTGTAAATGTTAATCTGCCAGATATTGCCTGCTTAATCGCATCAGTAAGTTTAGCAAGTAGGTCAGTTTCGTTTTCAGCATACAAAGGAGATTTGGTTCCACCTTTTTCTGCTAATGTTTTATAATTATTACTTGCTCCTCCTAATGCAAAACCAACAGCAAAGGTTTGTATATTATCTGATTTATTTAATATATTTGCAATTGAAAGAACTGAGCTATGACTGCTCCAATATCCGTCACTGATAACAATTAAAAAATTTTGAGAACAACTTTTGTTCCAATTTGCTACTTGACCACTTCTAAAATAATCTCTAGCTCTATTTAAAGCATTATTTAAATTAGTTCCTCCGCTTGCATAAATACCATCAACATTTGTAAAAATTTCTTTCGCTCCAGTATCACTAATTTTTACTCTTATCCTTGTTCTACTTGAATAAGAACTGCCCCATTCCATTAAACCAAAATTTGCTCCAGAAGTTAAATCTGTATTTGAAACAATTTTTTTAATTACTTTTTTTGCTGCTTCTAATCTTGTTCTTGATCCACCAACAGATAGAGTTTCTGTACCACTTGTATTATATTTTCTTACAGTAAAATTATAATAATCGGTTACATAAATATTATCATTTGAATCTATTTCAATACCATACGGATATCTAAAACCTGCAGATGTTGACCACGATCCAACCAACTTGCTTGAGCTGCATGTATCAGGATTAATTTTATAAACTGCGTGTTGTGATACAGAAGTATAATAAACATTTCCAGCACTATCCCAAGCAGTATCTGTTGGTCTATTTGCGCTACAATTCCTTACTCTGTTACTTGCATATGGACTATTTTGTGCGACTAATTGATGTCCTGATCTATAAGCAATTCTTACTTGGTTTTTTGAGTAGTTTGCGTATGCAATTCTTGAACCTCCACTATTCCAGCTCATTCCCCATATAAAACTACTACCTGCTCCTTCATTGTTATAAACGTTTCCACCAGAATTAGCATACATACTTGGAGAATAATGACTTGCAATTCTTGTTGGACCACTTGCCCAGGCCCAACCACCACCTACCGCCATCGCATACGGTGACTGTCTTAAATGGGAAACTGATTGTGTTCTATAACAATTTCCTTCTAGATCTAATAATACAAACCTATAATTACTAGTATCAGATATGTAAATTAAATTATCTTTAATATCGAACTGTCTTGCATTTCTCCATTGACTACAATTACTTCCATAACCGCCAAAAGATTTTAAAAATTTTCCTGTGCTATCAAATTTTTTTATTCTATTGTTCCAATATTCAAGAACATAAATGTTTCCAAATCTATCTACATTTACATCAACTGGATAATGAATTTGTACAGCGCCTGCTAATCTAGCTGACATACTACCTGAATTATCAAGCATAATTAAGATATTTGCTGGAATATCTGATGTACCAGTTCCAGGAGGTGGATTTTTAGCTTTTACTTCTGTTAAAAATAAAGACAGGAATAAACCAAATATTATTGTCCAGAGTCTAACCATTTTCCTACTTTTTCATTATAATTTTCTATAGTTGGTAAATATAACTTGTTTACAATCTCTAATATTTCTACATGACCTTCATGAATATCTGTTACCATATATTCAATCACTTCAAGATTTTTGTCCCAAATATTATTTCCTCTCCATCTGGTTTTAGGCATGCCCTCTGGTAAATTAAATTTTCCGTATTTTAGCATTGCAAAATCCATTAAATTTCTATCTTCCATTAATGGCCGATATAGCTGTATTCGAGAAAGTTTATTATCTACGTATAAATAAATTAATTTAGTACCCCATAAATTTTGACTTGCCTCGCAAACCTCTTCTATTGGAATAATTAAATTTTCACCTCCAAATCTATCTGGTAAAAGCAAAGGCTCTGGATACTTGCTATTTAATTGAATATTTTCCTTAGGATCGCCAAAATTAGCTATTCTAAAATTACAGGCATTTGCAAATGAATTTAGAGCAAAAAAAATTCCGATTATATAAAGTAATAATTTTCTCATTGTGTTGCAAGGGTTACAACTGCCTCTAAAGATACAATTTTGTTATTTTGACTTCTGCAATCTGAATGAGAGGCATCACAACCACAAACATGTATTGTATAAAAAGTTTTGTTTGTTCCAGGTTTTTTCATAGCTGAAGAAGTATATCCATTTTGATCCGGTGAGTAAGTTATAAAGTACTCAAAACTAAAATTAGATAGCCTTTTCTTTTCGTCACCTGTTGCAGATATTAATTGATCTAAATTATATCTACCAATATAATTATTAATTGCTTTAATGGTTCCAGGTCTCAAATTTGGAAAAAAATTTGTCTTACAAAATTTAAGGTTATTATTTGGATCTGCTTGCGGTGTAAGATTTTTAGATGTTTTAAGATAATTTTTTGCATTTGATATGCCACTTTCTGCTGCATAAAAAGCTTGCTGACTATAATCAATTTCATTATTAGCTCTTATATCACCGACTGTTATAGATACTAATGTAGCCCCCATCAAAGTCATTACTACTAGTAATAATAATGAAACTGGTAATGCAAATCCTTTTTCTATTCTTTTCATTTATTATATCCTGTTCCAACACTTATACTTTCACCGGAAGAAGCCACCTGTACCTGCGGTGTAGCTAAGTTTCTAGTGTGAACACTTATGAAAAAAGTTTCTCTATGAAATTTATCTGAAGAAATTACAAAATTACTTCCGTGAGGGCTTTCTCCGTTTTGTATTTGGATTTTTCTTGGCTTAGAATAAACTTCTTTTGGTGATCGTATTGTTACATAAACTTCAGCAGTGTGTACTTTTAGTGCATTTGCTTGACCTAAATTCATCTGTCCATAAGGAGTTGAAACAAGATTTCCTATTCCTTGGCTACTTTCTACAGATCCACAACCACTGCTACAAACTGGAACAATTACATTCCCATCTTTATCTTTTAAAATTACTTGAAAATCTTCCACATATGGAATAAATAATTCATTATCTATAAGTTGATTTCCTCCTCTAGGATGATGTCGGTTTAATAATACACTTCTAGATAGGTAATAATCTTTACTACCACCCTGATACTGTCTTAAATAATAAGTTATGTATCTGCTTTGTTGAGAGCTATTGGCATACCACAACTGTAAATAATCTGATTGACCATATTTACCTCCAAATCTTTTTTGAGAAACACTCAAAAGATTTAATCTTGTTGTTCTCTCTGTCCTATTTGACTCTGGAGAGTGAGCAACATAATTAGGGTCTATATAACCTGTATTTCTTAAATCTTTTGCAATAATAGAGAGTGCTTCCCTAGCAGATTTACTAATCTCAGCTTTTTGTGAAATTGAGGAATAAGATTTATTATAATAATTGTAAGCAGAAAAAGCAGCAACCACAGAGATTAAACCAATAACCATTGCCACAAGTGTTTCTGAAAGAGTAAATGCACTTATATTTTTTTTCATTTAGCTACCACACTTAGATATTTTTTTCTTTTACCTTTGCCTGTAAAAAAATTTACTTTACCAACACCATTATTAACTGTTACTTTTTTAATATCTCCACTCAAGCATCTTAATTTTTTATCTTTATAACCAGAACCTTCGTCAAATTTTATGTAATTTTTTTCTGTTAATTTATCTTTCCATTTGTTGATATTTTTTTGATGTAATTTTGAACCATAATTATTTGTATAATTACATGAACTTTGGTTTAAAGAATAATTAGAGACATTATTAGGGTCACCAATCATATCTTCAAGAACCATTTCTGATAAAAAATTCATCTTATTTTTTTCAATGGATCTGTCCATTGCGTTAATAGAAAATGATGAAAGTTGAAGCATGGCAACAAATCCAATCCCAATGATTACTAAACAAACAAGAGACTCTAATATCGAAATTCCTTTTATATTTTTTTCCATGTATTTTGTTTTTTATTATATTTAAAAACTTTAATATTTTGAAATCTATCAATTTCAATCATATATCTGTTTTCAAGATTTGAATTATACTTACATGTTTTCTCTGTTGAGTTAGATTTTGAACAAAACACAAATATATCAACCCATTGTCCCGTTTCTGTATCTTTTTTTCTAGCATTTCTATTTTGTCTAAAATATTTAATTGAATTATCTTTTGAGATACATATTACAGTATTCATTGGATTGTGCCATGCACTTGGATAAATGTGAACGTTGCTTTGTGAAGCATATGGACCAAAATCCTCTGAATCATATTGTCCTTGCCTGGTAAACCCAGCAGTATCCATAAAACCACAAGTCTGATTATTTTTATGATTAGGATATGGAGAGTTAAATGATTTATAAATATCTAAATATCTTTGTGGGCTCATCGTGGCTACTTGAAGTTGACGATTAAATACAATTTGCGTCATTCCATATTTTCCACTTTCTACCTCTGATTTACGATCTTTTACAAACTGAACTGTCTCATATACTTCTTTTCTTACTTCTCTGTCAGCAATCCAATTTGTAATATTTGGATAAGCTACTACTGAAAATATACCAATTATAGCTATAACAACTAAAAGCTCTAAAATTGTGAATGCTTTAATTGTTTTTTTCTGCATTTGATATTGCTCCACTGCCAACTAAATCCTCAATAGATTTTTCCATAGTCATCATGCCTTCCCTTTGAGCAGTTTGCATAACACTCGGTATCTGATGGATTTTGGCTTCTCTAATTAAATTTTTAATTGGAGCATTACAAACCATTACTTCGAAAGCTCCAATTCTTCCTGAGCCATCCTTTTTTTTAAATAATTTCTGAGTAACTACCATTTTAAGAGACTCAGCTATTTGAGCTCTTATTTGTCCTTGTTGTTCCGGTGGAAATACATCAATAATTCTATTAATAGTATTAGGAGCACCACTCGTATGTAAAGTTCCAAAAACAAGGTGACCAGTCTCAGCAGCAGTAAGAGCCATTCCAATTGTTTCTAAATCTCTCAACTCACCGACTAAAATTACGTCAGGATCTTCTCTTAATGCCCCTTTAAGAGCATGGGCAAAACTCTGGGTTTGTTTTCCAACCTCTCTTTGAGAGACAATACTTTTTTTATCTTTATGAATAAATTCAACAGGATCCTCTATTGTAATGATATTTGCTTGTCTTGACTCATTTATTTGATTTATAATCGCTGCAAGAGTTGTTGATTTTCCAGATCCCGTTGGTCCTGTAACTAAAACTAAACCTTTATGTGTATCTAACAATTCAAATAATATTGGGGGCAAGCTCAAATCTTCCATTAATGGAATTTTAGTCTCTATTCTTCTAAGAACTGCAGCAATACCATTTAATGTTTTATAAAAATTAGCTCTAAATCTTAAATCTCCAAGCATAACAGCTGTATCCAATTCTTTTTTTTCCTCAAATTTATCGATCTCTTCTGGATTACAGTTTTTTTTTAACAATTCATTAACATCATTGTCTGAAATTTTACTGTTCGGTTCAATTACGATGTCACCTAATTCTCTATATGCAATATCTGAACCACCTCTTAAATGGAAATCTGATATTTTTTTATTTTCGTTAGCTAATTGCGTAATTTTTTCTAACATCAGTTATATATTACTAGATCAATTTAATTTATTGTACTATTAAATTAATCAATTTTTCACCAAAAATAAAATAAGTGAGAGCTCCAAACACTAAATGAGGGCCAAAAGGTATCTTGGTTCTAAGAGTAGATTTTTTTTTTAATAATGGGCCAGAAACAAAAATTAATGCATAAATAGAAGATAAAAATAATATGACTGGTATTGATTGCCAACCAAAAAAGCAACCAAAAGCTGTCATTAATTTTGCATCACCTAATCCCATTGCTTCAATATTTTTTAAATTTTTATATGTAAAAATAATCATCCAAATAGAAAAATACCCAACCAAACCTCCTATTATAATTTCTATAATATTTTCATTAAATTTATATTTTAAGTCTGGGATAAAAAAATAAGAACAAGCTAAAATTATAAGAATAAAATTTAACGAGTCTGGAATAATATAATGTTTAAAATCTATAAATATAATTATTAATAGAATTAATACACATATTTGAAAAAATATAATTTCGATTAAATTATTAAAGTAAATGTAAATTAATATAAAGAATAAAGCTGAAGTTAATTCAACTATAAAATAATTAATAGTTATATCTTTTTTACACCCTCTACATTTTCCTGATAAAATTAAATATGATATTAGTGGAATATTATCATACCAACAAATTTTTTTTTTACATTTTGGACAATAAGATCTTCCTAAAATATTTGAATTGTTTATAGGAAGTCTATAAATACAGACATTTGCAAAGCTTCCAAATATAAGCCCTAAAAGAAAAAATAATGATATAAATAAAATTTCGTTCAGATTATAAATTTATTAAAGTTGTTAAATGGAGAAATCCTTGGTAACAATAATTAATTAAAAGCAAACCATTTTCATAAACAAATTCAAAGTTTGGACCGTAAAGATAAATTTCCATTTTAATTTTTATTTCTGTTAAATAAATTTTTTATGATTTCAGGTCTCCATATATAAACAAAAATATATGGCGCTATTGCAGGAACTAAACCAAACCAAATCCATTCATCCCACCTAAAACTTTTATCTCCTCTGGCTAATATTCCATTAGCCCAAACCAAATAACCAACTATAATTATCCAAGCTACAGATATTGTAAAATAAATTTTTATTTTTCTCATTAATGATTAATATATTTCAATTGTGTCAATTTTATAAAAGTATTATTGCAAATCTCCTTTAAAACTATTTTGATACATAGTTTTCATATCTTCAACACTTAATTTTTTAGGGTTACCAGCAGTTGATGGATCCGCTAATGCCATTTTTGACAATCTTTCAATATCAAAATCCTTATCATTTATAACATCTGACAATTTATGAGGTATATTTAATTCTTTTCTTAAATCTAATACCCAATTTAAAAATCCATCAAACGACTTATTTTTTAAATCTAAGTATTCACAAACTATAATTATTTTATGTTCTATTTCTTTTTTATTAAAAATTAAAACATAAGGCATAAAGATTGCATTCGATAATCCGTGATGAATATTATTTAGAGCATTCACGGGGTGACTTAAAGAGTGAATTGCACCTAATCCTTTTTGAAATGCAGTTGATCCCATGCTTGCTGCAGTAAGCATATTCATTCTTGCTTCCAAATCTTTTCCATTTTTAAAAGCTTTTAAAAGCCACTTATTAATTAATCTCATTCCTTCCAATGCAATTCCATCTGCCATCGGATGAAATCCTGGAGCACAGTATGCCTCTATGCAATGCGCTAATGCATCCATACCTGTTGCTGCAGTAATTTTTGAAGGTAAATCTAAAGTTAAAACTGGATCAAGAATTACAATTGAGGGTAAAAATTTTGGATGAAAAATAATTTTTTTTTCTCCTGTTTGTTCATTTAGTATAACAGATGCTCTTCCCGTTTCTGATCCAGTGCCTGCGGTAGTTGGAACAGCTATGATTGGAGCTATTGTATTTGAATTTGCTTTAGCCCAGTTATCTCCTACATCTTCAAATTCCCATATAGACAAAGTTTGCCCAGACATAAAGGCAATTGCTTTTCCAACATCTAAACCACTTCCTCCACCGAAAGCAATTACCCCATCACATTTATTTTTTTTATAGAACTCAACACCATCTTCTACATTTGAGCCTGTTGGGTTACCAACTACATTTGAAAAAACTTCTACAGCTAAATTTTCTTTTTTAAGTAACGTAACCGCCTCTTCAATAATTTTACTTTTTGCTAAACCATTATCAGTAACTAGCAGTGGTTTATTTATATTTAGTTTATTGCAAGCAGAACCTAAATCTTTGATACGATTTTTTCCAACCCACATAGTTGTTGGATAGTTCCAATTATAATTTTGCATAATACAGTTATTAAGACTATTTTTTTCTTATACCATAATCTTTTATTTTCCACACGACTAATGGTGCAAATGTAGCAACTATAAATGAAGAAAATAATAAGGATTGTGAAATAAAATCAGGGAACATGTTTGTTGGAAAAATAATCCCTGCTAATATTGATTTTGAAAAATCTGTGCTTGGAAATAAAAGTAAACCGATCATCAAACCAAATAAAATAGAAACGTAAGCTTTTTTCTCACTAAACTTTTTATTATAAAATCCATAAAAAATACTAATTACTGCCGCACAACAGAGTAAGTCAGCTAATAAAAATAAATACAAAATACTTAATCCTTTTGATGCAACAATAAAGGCAATTATTGACAATATAATTATTATTTGTTTAGAAAATTTAAGATAATTCTTTCTACCTATAAATACCTTGTTTCCATCTACTATAATCAAACTTGAAACTGCATTTATTAATGTATCGATACTGCTTACCGTTAAAGATATAGCTAGTATGACTATTAAAATTGATAACTGAGTTCCATTTTCTTTCAATATAAGTGAAAAGAATGCAAGATCTGGAATTACAGTTTCATTTTGTGAAACTGCTATTAGACCAGAAAATCCCATTAAAAAAACAATAGGAAGAATAATTATAAAAGAAATAATTAAACTTCTTTTTAATACTTCATTATTTTTTGCAGCATATACTCTTTGCCAATTACCTTGATGAAATAAATTTGTTGCGGCTACGGCTATAAAAAAAGTTAATCCAGCAGTAAAATTAGGCAAATAATTTGAGCTTAGCAGATAAGGTTTGTTTTGATTTATAAAATCAAAATTAAAATTTCCTGAATTTATTGAAAATAGATTTGTAAAAACAATTAATAATAATATTAAAAATATCACAAATTGAATGTTGTCAGTAAAAAGTGAAGCACGAAGGCCTCCATATAAAGTATAGATTAAAGAAGATGCTACAACTATACCAGCTGTTATCCACAAACTTGTTCCTGAAATATATTTAACTAATAGAGAAACTGCAGTGACTTCTGCTATTAAAAAAATTGTCATATAGAAAATTGATAAAAATAAAATTAATTTGAATAATTTATTTCCATATCGTGCCCTAATAACCTCGATTAAAGTTTTTCCTTTTGAATAATTTTTTCTAAATTTCTCTCCTAAGTAAATTAATATAAATAAGGGAAATGCAGTTCCTAATGCATAACCTATTACAGCACCAATTCCGCCCCATGTTGCGGCTGATGCTGGTCCAAAAAGTATCCAAGCTCCAAGAGCAGAAGCAACTAAACTTGATGTTAAAGAAAAAACTCCAACTGATCTATTTGCTAATAGATAGTTATCAAGACCTTGATATTTTTTTGAATAAGATATTCCAATAACTATAAATAGTAAGCTTATTCCTAATGTAATTATTATTGCGGTTGATTGATTTATTAGATTAAGTTGATCCATGTTCTCCCTTTCTGAATTACCGGACAGGTTCTAAGGGTATATCTCAGCCTTTAAGGCACCCCTTTTTTTAACTCTTTATAGTATATCCTTTTTTAAGAACATATGCGACAACTGAAATACAAAGAACTAAAAAGAAAATCATTGAAGCGATACTAATCCAAATATTAAAATCTGATGCTCCATAAAAAGCAAATCTCAAGCCATTAATTAAATAAACAACTGGGTTGAAATAAGTAACCATTTGCCAAAACGGAGGTAGCATATCTAAAGAATATAAACTTCCACCTAAAAACACCATTGGGGTAATAACTAATGTAGGGATTATAGACATTTGCTCAAAATTAGAACTCAGTAAGCCAATTAGAAAGCCAAATAATGCAAATGTAAATGCTACAAGTACTAGTAAAAATATCATTAATAAAGGATGAAGAATTGAAACTTCTACAAAAAAGTTTGATGTGGCTAAAATTACTGTTCCAATGATTAATGTTTTAGTTGCTCCCGCACCAACGAAAGCAAGCACCATTTCAAAAGTAGATATTGGTGCAGCAAGTATTTCATAGAGCGACCCATTAAATTTAGGGAAAAAAATTCCAAACGAAGTGTTGCTTATTGACTGAGTTAATAATGTTAGCATGATTAAACCAGGTACAATGTAAGAGCCATAACTAATGCCATCTATATTTTGAACATAGTTTCCAATTACTGAGCCAAAGACAATAAAATAAAGTGAAGTTGATAATACTGGAGATATTAAAGACTGTAATAATGTTCTTCTAAATCGATCCATTTCATGAAGATAAATTGCTCTAAATCCATAATAATTAATTCTCATTATTTTCCTTTACTAAAGTTACAAATATTTTTTCAAGTGTACTTTCTTCTGTTTTAAGATCTTTAAGCTTCAATCCTTGATCTCTTATGTCTTGAAGAAGATTTGTAATTCCTGTTCTTTGTTTTTGAGTATCATATGAGTAAGTTAACGAGAGTTTATTGCCACTTAACTCTAGGTCATATTTACTTAAGCTTTCTGGAATAGTGTCTGTTTTTTCGTGTAAATCAATTCTAAGTTTTTTTCTTCCCATTTTATTTAAAAGATCTTTTTTCTGATCTACTACAATTATTTCTCCATTATTTATTACTGCAACTCTATCTGCAATAGCTTCTGCCTCTTCAATATAATGAGTGGTTAAAATTATTGTTACACCACTTTCTCTTAGTGCTTCTACTGATTTCCACATATCTTTTCTTAATTCTACATCTACACCTGCTGTAGGCTCATCCAAGAATAAAATTGAAGGTTTGTGGGATAAAGCTTTTGCAATAAGTACTCTTCTCTTCATTCCGCCTGATAACTGTCTTAGGATATTATCTTTTTTGTCCCATAGAGATAATTTTTTTAATACACTTTCAATATATTTTGGATCTGGGGCTTTACCGTACAGTCCTCTTGTAAAAGAAACATTATTAAATACAGTCTCAAAGTTTTCTAAAGTTAATTCTTGAGGAACTAAACCAATCTTTGATCTAGTTTGCCTATAATCATTTATTATATCAAATCCATCAACATTAACTTTTCCAGATGAAGGTGTAACGATTCCACAAATAATACTTATTAATGTTGTTTTGCCAGCACCGTTTGGTCCAAGCATAGCAAGTATCTCACCCTTTTTTATATTTAAACTTACGTTATTTAGAGCTTTTAATCCGTTTTTATAAGTTTTTGATAAATTATTTATTGATATTAAATCTTTAGACATTCCGCATTTATATAGTTTTTTTTATTATTATTACAACATAGGGATTATAGCTAATCTTTTGACATTCTCCATATTTCACCATAATCACTTAACATTAAAATTTTCCCGTTTAGATCTTGTTTTACATCCCTAATTCTTCCAATTGTGTTTTTGAAAAGTATTTCTTCCTCAATAAATTTATTTTTCTCAAAATTTAATCTTCTTAACGATTGGTGTTTTAATGATGCTATCAATGCTTGTCCTTTCCATTCAGGAAATTCATCTCCGCTATAAATTAAGCAAGCTGATGTTGCTATTGATGGAACATAATATTTAATTGGTCTGTCATATCCTGGAAGCCATTCTGGTCCTCCTGGCAGACCGGAGTATTTAGTGCCACCCCAATAAAGTTTATCCCAACCGTAATTTCCACCCTTATTTACCTTTCCAAACCAATCTCCACCTCTTGCGCCATGATTTGTCATATAAACATTATTATCATAAGAGGACAAACACATGCCCTGGACATTTCTAATTCCAATTTGATAAATTTCAGGGAGCCAATCTGATTTATCTAAAAACTTTGGATTATCTTTTGGTATCGATCCATCTGTTTTTATCCTAATAATGCTTCCAGGATGTTTAGAGGGATCTTGAGCTATTATTCCTGCACCTCTCTCACCTGATGAAATATAAATATCATCTCCTTTAATTACTATTCTTGAGCCAAAGTGGTAACCGCTTTTAATAGAAGGTGTTGATCTAAATAAATTTGAAAATAGTAATTCATTTTCATTAAACTTAGCTTTTGCTAAAGAAGTTGATGTAAATCCATTGGTTATGTGTTCTGAATAAGTTACATAAACATAATTATTTTCAAAAAAAATATCTAACAATCCACCTTGGCCATCCTCGAGTACATCTAAATTATGTTTTATAGTCTTAGATGTATTTTCAACTTCATTAAATAGAATTATATTTCCAGGTTTTTCTGTAATTAAATATTTTCCTTTACTAATAATAGATAATGACCACGGGCTGTTAAGTCCGTCTTTAATTTTTGTTAAATTAATTTCAGCAAATACATTTGTGCTTAAAAATATAAATAAAATTAAAAGCTTTTTCATTAATTGAAAAAAGCGCCTCTTATTCTTAAAAGTTCTCTACTAAGATTTTTATTTTCTTTAAATGGTTTTCTTCCGTGAAGCCAAAAGTAATTATTTGCAATCACGCATGACCCTACCGGTAATTTGGTTTCTATTTTATTTTTGCTTCCTTCAAGTGCATCTGACAAACGTTGTAAAAATAATCCCTGTTCCATATTTTTTGGTTCAGGAAACTGATCTATATAAGATATTTGCGCTAAACCATTTTCATCTTTAGTAAAAACTGGATGTTCAACTTTGTAGTCAATATTTTTACTTTTTGGAGACCCCCATATAAAATTTTGATTTCCAACAGGATCATTTGATAATTTTTCTAAAAATTCCCAATCATCTAAATGTAATAAAACACTTTCGCCACCTTCAACATTTTTTTCCTCAAGCTTTGACATTAGCAACCAATCAGTTTTTTCCTTAACATAAGTTCCATCAGTATGTAGGTCCATATTAGTATAAGGTTTTCTCAAATAACTATCTGAAGTATCAACGTGTTTTACATGAAATCTTGCATAATATTTTCCTGCCATTGAATCATGATTTGGATTTCCAAATAAGTGAGTAATTGCAGTAGAAAGCTTTACTAAAAAAGTTTGATCAACTATTGCTGAATTATTTTTTGGACTTAAAATTATACAACCTGTTTCTCTATCTTTTAAAACCTCAGTTATTAATTTGCTAAGTTTTTTGGATGTAACTTCGTCTAAGACATTTGCAATAGTAAATCTTGAAAAAGGTTTGTACTCTAAAGTTAAGATATCAAATTTTTTAAAATTGAATGCGAGTTTTTCAATTATTGTATCATCAAGTTCTATGTTTATTATTCTTTTTGATTTTTGATGATACTGAATGTTTAATCCATCAATACTTATTAATTCCATAATTTAATTATTTTAATTCTCAAGCAATTTTGCTTTAGCTTTATTAAATTCTTCTTCACTTAATGCACCTGATTTATATAGTTCATTTAATTTTTCTAATTCAGATATCATGCCAGTATTATTTTCTGGTAAATTTTTCAATTCTTCTTCTTCAGTTAATCTTTCACTTTTAGCTTTCATGCCTCTCATGGTTGATCTAGCGCCTAAATAAATTACAAAAACCATCGCTGAAATTGCTAATGTAAAAAATATAATTGCTTGCATTAATTAATCCTCATCATCCTCTCTCCATCCTTTTTGATACAAAAGGTATGCAGCGATTGTAACAGAAATAACTCCTACAACCATGCCAATATTTATCCCTATTTCTTTACCAAAAAAATACCAACCAAGTTGTGTTGATCCGATTGGAGGAAAGCAAAGAATTGCCATTAAAATTGGAATTCTATAATAGTAAGGTGGTCTTTTCATATTTGAGCAAAGACCAGAATAGATTAATAAATTTATAATTTAAGATTATTATATGTCACAGTATTTAGCAGTTTTTGAACGAAGCAGACATATTTCTAATTAAATCGAAATATAAATCTTTACCTGGATTTAAAGTTGCTCCTAATGGGTCAACTACTCCAGTTTTTATATCCATGTCTTTTGCTACTGCTTTAATGATATCTGGATTGAATTGTGGTTCTGAAAATACGCAAGCGACTTTGTCATGCTCAATAATTTCTCTGATTTCAGCTAATTGCTCTGCACCTGGCATTATATCTGTATTAACTGTAAATGCTCCCAAAATATTCACATTAAATCTTTCTTCAAAATATTGGTATGCATCATGAAAGACTATAGAAGCAACACTTTTATTTAATTCAGATTTTGTATCTTTAATTAACTTATCAATATCCTTAAGAGCTTTTGCTAAGTTTTTTTTATAAGTTGCAGAGTTTTTTTCATCATTTTCAATTAAATGCTCAGCCATTTCTTTTAAAATAACTTTCGCATTAACAGGGTCTAACCAAATGTGTGGGTCAAACTCACCATGAGCGTGTCCTTCGTGGTCATCATGTCCGTGGTCGTCATGATCATCTTCTTTTTTACCGTGGTCATCGTGTCCGTGGTCGTCATGATCATCTTCTTTTTTACCGTGGTCATCGTGTCCGTGTTCATCGTGATCATGGTCATCAAAAATATTTCTTTCTCTAAATTTTAAAATCTCTAAACCTTTAATTTCCATTAATTCTATTTTTTCTGCCTTTTTGGCAATTGAGCTCAATGGTTTAACTAAAAAATTCTCTAAATCTTCACCTACCCAAAATATAATATCTGCTTCCTGAAGCATTTTTGCATGTGAAGGTTTCATGGCAAAGCCGTGTGGAGAAGCATATCCATCCACTATTAAATCAGGTTTGCCGATACCATCCATTAAATAACTGGCTAAAGAGTGAATAGGTTTAATGGATGCAACAACTTTAACTTCTGCATTTGCAGATGTAAAGAATGTCAAAAATGATATTATTGTAAGAAAGAAAGGAATTTTTTTTATATAAGACATAAGTTTAATATTGTTATATTATAACACTATGTAATAATATAACATTTAGAAGTCAAGCATTAAAATGAGCTCAAATAATAACATATTAGTAAAATTAAAAAACGCTGGATACCAACTAAATAATAGATTTCTAGTTGAGGGAGTTTCTCTCGAGGTTCAAAAAGGAAGAATTGTAACTCTCATCGGTCCAAACGGTTCAGGAAAAAGTACAACTGCTAAAATTGCATTAGGAATATATAAAAAAATAGATGGTGAAGTTGAAAAATATACTGACAAAGTTGGATATGTACCTCAAAAAATTTCAATTGATTGGACGCTACCCATAAGAGTCAACGATTTTATGTTATTAACAGATGATATAAGTGAGGATCAAATAAACGAGGCATTATCTTTAACTGGAGTTATACATCTTAAAAATAAAAGTTTAGGAAATTTATCTGGTGGTGAATTTCAAAGAGTTCTACTCGCTAGAGCCATTTCGAAAAAACCAGAACTATTAGTGCTTGATGAACCTGTCCAAGGAGTAGATTTTACGGGTGAAATAGCTTTATATCAATTAATCAAAAAAATTGCTCAAGAATTAAATTGTGGAATTTTATTAATTTCTCACGACCTACATACTGTGATGAGCGCAACAGACCATGTTGTTTGTTTAAATGGTCATGTTTGTTGTTCAGGTTCACCTTCTGATGTAGCTCATAATCACGAATATAAAGCTTTATTCGGAGAACAGGCATCTAAAACTCTTACAATCTACGAACATAAGCATGATCATGTTCACACTAATGAAGGAGATATTAAGAAAAACTAAATGTTTGATGATTTTTTTATACGAGCATTATTTGCTGGAATTGGTGTTGCGTTTGTAACAGGTCCACTTGGATGTTTTGTTGTTTGGAGAAGACTATCTTATTTTGGAGATACTCTTGCACACTCTGCTCTACTTGGTGTGACAATGGCATATTCTTTTGAATTTAATATTGCATTCTCTGTTTTTATAATTTCTGCAGTTATTGCGTTGATTTTAATTCAACT
>CACDOD010000012.1 GCA_902554335.1 uncultured Pelagibacteraceae bacterium | reverse complement strand
GTTTAAATTTTCTTTCATTTAAACCCATTAATTGTGCAGGTAGCATTCCAACTTCTGACAAAACTGAAAATCTTCCTCCTATATAATTTTTATGATCAATAACATCGGATTTAAGTTTATTTGCTAATTTCCTTAAATAATTATTTGTATTTTCAGTAATAAATAAATTTTTATTTTTTTTAATTTTAGAATTTAGATTAACTATTGTTTCAAGGGTATTTCCTGATTTTGAAATTATTATATTTAAGGATTTATTTTTATTTTCTTTTTTTAAATTAAGATTTTCTTGAAATGTAACTTTTTTGTTTATTTTATTAATTAAAAAATTATAAATTGCCTTTGCACCTAATGATGAACCACCCATGCCAATAATATTTATAAAATTATGATTTTTATATTTATTAAGTATTTTTTTTTTGTAACTATATTTGTATTGAGATTTAAAACTTTTAATAAAATCAGGTGAATTTAACTTATTTATTTTTTTTAATAGGTATATTAAATTTTTTTGCTCATTTTTTTTATTTTTTATTTGAAAATTTCTCAAGATCAAATTTACTACTCCTTTAATTTTCTATTTTTTTAATTATCGACTCTTCAATTGAATTTGATATATTTTTTTTTGAGTTTTGGGTTTCCAAATTTTTTGATTTTAAGCTGTCTTTGAAATCATTTTCATTTTCTTCTATGTCAACATTTTCTGATGGTTTGGGCAGTTCATCAATATCAGGTGGCATTACAAGGGGATTTTTCTTTTCTATTAAAAATTCATCAGATTTTTCTGATCTTTTTCCGCCCATTCCTGCACATGCGTTGAGAAAAAATAATAATGTTATTACAAATATAAATTTAATTTTCATTTTTTTTAAAAATTTCTAAAAATATTAAAGCCAATATTCCTATAGAAATAAATATATCAGCTACATTGAAAACAAACCAGTGATATCCGTTATAATTAATATCAATAAAATCAGGTACCGCAGAGTAATAAATTCTATCAAATAAGTTTCCTAAAGACCCTCCAAGAATCAATGATAAAAATATTCTATGTGTATTATTAGAAGAAAAAAATAAATAGATAATGATTAAATTAACTAGCACAATCAAAAATGTTAAAATATTATAAATTAAATTTTCTTCAAATTGAAAAAGACCAAAACCGATACCAGTGTTCCAAACCAAAACAAGATTTAAAAATGAATTAATTTTTAAATCTACTAAGCCCTGGTCTTGAGCAATACTCAAAATGTGTAGTTTGGATATTCTGTCTAAAAAAAAAATAAAACTAATAATCAATAAATTAAGAAGAATTTTTTTATTTTTCATCACTAATTTATATTATTTTCCCATGTCTCTCACATGTTTCTTCTCTAATTTTCCAACAGATCTTACATTTCTTTCCTTTTGCCTTTGAAGTTTCTACTTTGATTTCATCTTCTTGAGCGTTGTTTAATTCAATTTGTGCTCCTGATGTAATACATATTTCTGCTAAATCAAATTTTTTTGAAAGTTCAAATAAATCTTGCTTAAGTTTGATTTTTATATTTGCTTCAAGACTAGACCCTATGATTTTTTCAGTTCTTTTGCTTTCTATACTTATATTGGCTGCGTCTCTAATTTTTTTAACTTTTTCCCATTTATCACCAATATCAATATTTTTCCAATTTGCTGGTGTTTTAACAAAGCATTTTAAATGAATGCTGTCATTTTTATTTTGACTTACAAGAGAATATATCTCCTCAGTGGTAAAGGATAAAATCGGAGCAAACCATTTTAACAAGCACTCTAAAAGAACATTTAAAAGTATTATGCAACTTTTTCTTTTTTTTGAATTAATATCGTCACAATATAAAGTGTCTTTTCTAATATCAAAATAGAATGCTGAAAGATCTACTGTGCAAAAATTTAATAATTCTTTATATAAATTATGAAAAGTATAATTACCAAAATTTTTATGGAAGTTTTCATTAAGAACGGATATCTTATGAAGCATATATTGTTCTAATTCTGGAAGTTCATTTACTTCAATTTTGATAAAATTTTGTTCTGTAAATTTGTCATTTAGATTTCCCAATATATATCTGAAAGTATTTCTAATTTTTCTATATGCTTCTGCATGCTGCTCAAGTATCGAATAATCTATTCTTAAATCCTCAGCATAATTTGAGGCCGCAACCCAAACTCTCAGGATATCTGCTCCATACTTTTTTAGAATTTCTTCAGGTGCGATTACGTTACCTAAAGATTTGGACATTTTAAGTCCTTTTCCATCAACTACAAATCCATGCGATAAAATAGACTCAAAAGGTGCTCTTCCTCTTGTTCCACAAGACTCCAACAAAGATGAATGAAACCAACCTCTATGTTGATCTGACCCCTCTAAATACATTGATGCAGGCCATTTTAAATCTTCTCTTTTTTCCAAAACAAAAGAGTGGGTTGATCCGCTATCAAACCATACCTCAACAATATCTTTTGACTGATGAAAATCTTCTGCTTTATATTTGTTACCTAAAAATCTCTGAAAGTCTCCTGAAAACCAACAATCTGAACCTTCTTTTTCATAAATTTTTGCTATATTTTCGAATACCTCATCGTCTATTAAAACTTTGTTATCTTTTTTTGATACAAAAATTGGAAGTGGCACACCCCATACTCTTTGTCTAGAAACACACCAATCAGGTCTAGTCTCAATCATAGATCTTATTCTTTCCTTTCCTTTGCTTGGATAAAACTTTGTTTCATCGAGTGCTTTAAGTGCTAGTTTACGCAAACCATGACTTTCCATAGAGATAAACCATTGTTGTGTTGCTCTGTGAACTAAGGGTGCTTTTGATCTCCACGAATGCGGATAGGAATGTTTTAATTTTCCATTAGAGAGTAACCTATTCGTTTCTTTAAGTTTTTCAATTACTATTGGATTTGCTTTAAAAATATGAGTTCCTTCAAATTCTAAAATATGATTGGTATATCTGCCATCATCATCAACAGTTTCGACTGCTTTAATGCCGTTATTGATACACAAATTAAAATCATCTGGGCCATGACTTGGTGCACAATGTACAAATCCAGTTCCTTGCTCCGTTGTAACAAATCTTGCCTCAAGCATGGGTACATCGTAATTATAACCAATATCAAAAAAAGGGTGTTCACAAATCACTCCTTTAAAATTTTTGCCAGGTATTTCCTTTAATATTGTATATTTTTCAATATTACATTCTTTAATAAATGACTCTAAAAGTTCTTTTGCAACTACGACTTTATTTTTTTTAAATTCAGTGTCATCCTCTATTTCAACTATTAAATAATTTAAGCTTTCATTATATGCCAAAGCTTTATTTGCAGGAATTGTCCAAGGAGTTGTTGTCCAAATTATGATTTGACAACCTTCCAAATCTTTTAAATGTGTTTTTTTTATTAAGAAAGATACATAAATTGTATCAGATGTATGGTCCATATATTCAACCTCTGCATCTGAAAGCGCAGTTTTCTCTACAGTCGACCATAAAACAGGTTTGTAGCCTTTATAAAGACTTCCTTCTTTTAAAAATTTTCCTAACTCTCTTACTATTTGTGCCTCTGCATCAAAGCTCATGGTGGAGTAATAGTTGTCCCAATCTCCAATTACACCCAATCTTTTAAATTGATCCTTGTGAACTTTGATCCACTTGTTCGCAAAATCCCTACATTCTTTTCTAAATTCAATAATCGGTACTTCATTTTTATTTTTTTTATTTTTTTTATATTGTTCTTCAATTTTCCACTCGATCGGAAGACCGTGACAGTCCCAACCTGGAACATATACAGAGTCTTTATCTTTCATTTGATGAAATTTAGTTATGATATCCTTTAAGATTTTATTAAGTGCAGTTCCCATATGTATATTGCCGTTGGCGTATGGGGGTCCATCATGTAAGATAAACTTCTCCTTACCTCTACTTTGGCTTCTTAAACTTTCATATAGATTAATCTTTCCCCAAAAATCAATAAGGTTAGGTTCTTTCTGAGGTAGGTTTGCCTTCATAGAAAAAGCTGTTTTTGGAAGATTTAGGTTTTCTTTACTCATGATTTATTTCAAACTAAGTTTTGCAACTCTGATATCTTTTTTAATTTGGTTTGTCAGCTGTTTAATGCTTTTAAATTTTTTTTCTTTTCTTATAAACTTAACAAATTCTACTGTTAATTTTTTATAATATATATTTTTATTAAAATTGAATAAGTTTACTTCTAATAATATTTTATTTTGATTAAAGGTGGGTCTAAAACCCAAGTTTGCTATACCATTAAGTTTTTTTTTATTTTTACCTATTTTTGCTTTAACAGAATAAACTCCTGGCTTTGCAATAACATAATTACCTATATCGATATTGCAGGTTGCAAATCCTATTTTGCCACCAATCTTTCTTCCTCTTTTAACTTTTCCTTCGATTGTCCAATTTCTTGTCAAATATAAATTAGCTTTATTTAAATTTCCATTAGATAATAATTTTCTTATTTTTGTTGATGAAATTATTTTTTTATTTTTTTTTAATGGTGATGGAATAATAAGTTTATAATTATATTTATTTTCATAATATCTTAATAGCCCAGTGTCTCCTTCTCTTTTATTGCCAAATCTAAAATTGTTACTAACAAATAAAACTTTTGCTTTAATTTTTTTATTTAAATAATTTTTTATAAATAATTCTGCTTTAATTTTTGAAAAACTTTTAGAGAATTTTTGATTAATTAAAAAATCTACTTTTTGTTTTTTAAATTGAGTTATTTTTTGAGTTGTGCTCATTAATTTAAAATGCTTTAAATTTTTATTAAAAAACATTTTTGGCATTGGATTAAAAGTTACCACACCAATTTTACATTTGAATTTCTTTTTATACTCTCTTGCTTTTCGAAATAATTTTTGATGTCCCAAATGAACTCCATCAAAATTTCCAATTAAAATTATAGAGTTATAATAATTTTGGGGTATATTAAATCCACTATATATTTTCATATTACCATTTTAATTTTTCTTGAATATAATTTACATCAACTTGATATTTTTTAAAAAGTATATTTAGTTCATTTTGATTTTCTTTTTTATGAATTCCGTTGAGAATAAATAAAGAATTAAAATTCTGAATATTGGCTCCTTTGATATCAGTATTTAAATTATCTCCAATACACAAAACTGCCTTGGATTTATTATTAATTGATTTTTCATATACTAAAGGATATGGCTTTCCAAAATATTTTACCTTTCCTCCTATTTCTTCAAAAATTTTTGCAATTGAGCCTGCACAGTATTCTGTAACATCTCCTCTATCGACAATTAAATCGGGATTAGTACAAACCATCTCTTTATCTGCATATTGAGATAAAAAATTTTTATAAAACTCAAGACTTACATATTCATCAAATAAACCTGTACAAATTATATAATCAGCGTCTTGGATTTTTTTTTGTTTTAATGATTGAAAGTTTTTAAATAAATTGAAGTCTCTTTTAGGGCCTAAATGAAAAAATTTTAAATCTTTTTTTTCATTTTTTAAATAATTTAAAGAACCTTGGCCAGAAGTGTATACTTTAGAACTTTTTTCTTCATCTAATCCAAGTTTTTCTAAAAATTTTATTACATCAGAATTTGGTCTAGGTGCATTTGTTAGCAGCACATATTCTTTTCCTAGTTTATCTAATTCTGAAAGGACGTCTACGGCATCTTGGTTTAATTTGATCCCATTATGGAGAACACCCCATATATCTATATAAAAGAGATCAAAGCTATTTGCTATTTGACTTAGGCCTTTATTACTTAAATTTACCGTCATATTAATAAATTACTAAAAAAAGCTATATATTCTTTGATTTTTTAAAGCAATAACCTTCTTGAAAACAGGCCTCAGTATATCTATATGTCCTCACATATTTATAGGAGAAATTATGAAGTTTAAACCTTTACACGATAGAGTATTAATAGAAGTCCTAGATAACCTCGAAAAGACTTCTGGGGGTATAATTATCCCTGACTCAGCACAAGAAAAACCCCAGGAAGGTAAGGTTGTTGCTGTTGGTGGTGGAGCTAAAACAGAGGATGGTAAACTAATTCCAATGGACGTTAAAGTTGGAGATAAAGTTCTTTTTGGCAAATGGTCAGGAACTGAAATCAAAATTGATGGAAAAGAATATAGCATAATGAAAGAATCTGACATTATGGGTATTTCAACAGGTAAGTAATTAAAAGCAAAGTAAGGAGAATAATATGGCAAAGATAGTAAAATTTAATACTGAAGCTAGAACAGCAATGTTAAAAGGTGTTGATATTCTTGCTAACACAGTAAAAGTAACTCTTGGTCCAAAAGGAAGAAATGTTGTAATTGACAAATCTTACGGTGCTCCAAGAACTACAAAAGATGGTGTTTCAGTAGCAAAAGAAATTGAGCTTGAAGATAAGTTCGAAAACATGGGCGCTCAAATGGTTAAAGAAGTTGCGAGTAAAACAAATGATGAAGCTGGAGATGGAACAACTACTGCTACAATTTTAGCTCAAGCAATTGTTAAAGAAGGTTGTAAATATGTGACTGCAGGCATGAATCCTATGGATGTTAAAAGAGGAATTGATGCAGCTGTAGAAACAGTTAAAGACAAATTAATTTCGTCTGCAAAAAAGGTTAAGGATAGTGATGAAATAGCTCAAGTTGGAACAATATCAGCTAATGGTGATAAAGAAATTGGCAATATGATTGCTAAGGCAATGCAAAAAGTTGGCAATGAAGGAGTAATCACTGTTGAAGAAGCAAAGGGAATTGAAACAGAACTTGATGTTGTTGAAGGAATGCAATTTGACAGGGGATACTTATCACCATACTTTATTACAAACGCAGAAAAAATGACAACAGAATTAGAAAATCCATTAATTCTTTTGCATGAGAAAAAATTGACAAACTTGCAACCAATGGTTCCACTTTTAGAAGCTGTTGTTCAATCCGGAAGGCCACTAATGATAATCTCGGAGGATGTGGAAGGCGAAGCTTTAGCTACACTCGTTGTGAATAAATTAAGAGGTGGTTTAAAAGTTGTAGCTGTTAAAGCACCAGGATTTGGTGATAGAAGAAAAGCAATGTTAGAAGATATCGCTATTTTAACTGGTGGAACTGTAATATCTGAAGATTTGGGTATTAAACTCGAAAATGTTAAATTAACAGATTTAGGTTCTGCTAAGAGAGTAAAAGTAGATAAAGAAAACAGTACTATCGTAAGTGGGACGGGTAAAAAATCTGATATTGAGGCAAGATGTACACAAATCAAACAACAGGTTGATGAAACAACATCCGATTATGATAGAGAAAAACTTCAAGAAAGATTAGCTAAACTTGCTGGTGGTGTTGCTGTAATTAAAGTTGGTGGTGCTACTGAAGTAGAAGTTAAAGAGAGAAAAGATAGAGTTGAAGATGCACTTAATGCAACAAGAGCAGCTGTTGAAGAAGGTATAGTTGTTGGTGGTGGATGTGCACTACTTTATGCATCGCACGAGCTTGATAAAGTCAAAGTAAAAGGCGACGATCAAAAAGCAGGTGTAGAAATTGTTAAAAGCGCACTTCAAGCACCTATTAGACAAATTGCAACTAATGCAGGCGTTGATGGTTCAGTAGTTGTTGGAAAATTAACTGAAAGCAATAAACCTACACAAGGTTATGATGCTCAATCTGAAGAATATGTCGATATGTTTAAAGAGGGTATTATCGACCCTGTAAAAGTTGTCAGAACTGCTTTACAAGATGCTGCTTCAATATCTGGATTATTAGTAACTACTGAAGCAATGGTTGCCGATAAACCGGAGCCTAAAGATGCGGGCCCAGCAGGTGGAATGCCTCCAGGTGGTATGGGTGGCATGGGTGGCATGGGTGGAATGATGTAAGCCCGAATTTAAAAAAACAAATTCTAAAAAAACCCCCATCTTGGGGGTTTTTTTTTACCAAATTAATTGTTAAAAATTTTATCTACCAGATATAAACCTAACGCCACAGCAGGTCCAATTCCAAATGCAAATAATAATGTTCCGATCCCGACTGTGCCTCCTAAATACCAACCGACAGAAACAACACTAATTTCAATAAATCCTCTAACACTAGCAATTGGTAAATTTGTTACTTTTTGTAAGCCAATCATAAGGCCATCTCGTGGACCAGGTCCTAGATTAGCAACCAAATATATACCTCCACCTATACCTACAATTAAAACAGCTACTAAAGCTAAAATTATTTGTGAAATATAACTTTCAGGAGATGGAACAAAATTTATACACAAATCAATCATTGCAGCAATAATTAATGCATTCAATATTGTGCCCATGCCTGGTTTTTGTTTTAATGGAATCCACATAATTAATACCACAAAGCTAATAAACAAAGTTATAATCCCAATTGAGTAATTAATATTTAAAGAGATGCCCTGGGCAAGTACGCTCCAGGGCGAAGCTCCACTTAAAGAAACAATCAGTAATCCCTCGCCCAACCCAAAAAGCATCAAGCCAAAACACAAATAGAAAAAAGTTGAAAATTTTGGTTTAAAATTAAATGCATAGTTCGAACTCCAATTAGTCCTGGGTATTTTTTTTATAGATAAAAACATAAATAATAATTTCTTATATATCTTATAATAAATAATTAATATAAAATTTAAGAATGAAAAATAAATTTTTTTCACTTGTATTAGTGTTAATTTTTTCAATTTGTGCTTTTTCAAATTTATATTCTCACACAGGTCATTATAAAAATTTAAAGATGATAGAAATGGACATTTATAGAAATGGAAAAATTATAGGATACAGTAAATTTTTTTTTAGAAGTTACGAAAATTTATTTGAGGTTATTAATGAAACTCATTTTGAAGTAAAAGTTGCTGGAATTAAATTATTTTCTGTAAAAAGCATAAGTAAAGAAAAGTACCAAAATGATCAATTGATAGAATTTAAATCTGAAACAATGCAAAACGATAAAAAAAAATTTGTTAACTTAGTTTATAATAGATCTAAAGATGTTTTTATAATTGATGGTTCTTCATTTAAAGGTAATGCCGATAAAGAAAATATTGTAGGAAATTGGTGGAACCACAAAATATTGACAAGCAATAGTCAAATTAGTCCTTTGTCAGGAAGTATAAAAAAACAAGAAGTATTGTTCATATCAAAAGAAACTCTTAATATTGATAACAAAAGTTTTGAGGTTGACCATTTTAAATTAAAATCTACTGATGAGAACTTAGAAGAAGATAAAAAATTGAATTTTGATATTTGGCTTGATAGAAAAAAAAATATTATTGTAAAAGTTGAATATAATAGACTAGGTAAGTGGCAATATATTCTTAAAAATTTTGAATAAAATTAAGAATTATTTACCAGCTACAGTAATATCTTCAATTAACATTGATGGTGAATTTATTGAATAATTAAACTGTAAATCATTTGCTAAAATTACTCTTTTAAACATATCGCTCAAATTTCCAGCGATTGTTACCTCACTCACTGGATATGTAAATTCCCCGTTTTCAATCATTATACCCGCTGCTCCAACTGAATAGTCTCCAGTAACAATATTTGTTCCATGACCTATTGTTTCAGTAATATAAAATATTTTTTCATTTGAATTCATTAAATCCTTTAATTCTTGATCTCCATTTTCAAAATATAGATTAGTTGTTCCTCCACTTCTACCATTTGAAGATAAATTTAATTTCTTTCCATAATAAGTATCAATTAAATAATCATTTAAAACTCCATTTTTTACTAAAGATAAGTTTTTAATTTGAACACCTTCGTTATCAAAATATTTTGATCCATTTCCTCTTTCGATATCGCCTCTATCAGTAATATTAATTTTTTCTGAAAAGATCTTTTTGTTTAATTTATCTTTAAGAAAAGATGTTCCTTTATAAATTGATGAACCTGTAATTGCATTGCTAAAATAGTTTAAAAAATTTTTAGAAATTCTTTTATCAAAAATTACATTAAATTTTCCACTATTTATTTTTTGGGGTTTAAGTTTTCTAATTGCAAATTTTGCAGCATTTGATCCTAATTCAACTGGTTTAAGTAAATTTTCAAAATGTCTTTTTGATGTATACTCATAATCCCTTTCCATATTACCGTTACTTTTTGAAACTACTTCACAATAAGCTGTAAAATTGGATGTTTTATAACCATTTTTAAATCCTTTGCTGTTTCCTATTATCACCTCAGTTTTACTTTCAGAGAATGATGAACCGTTAGTGTTTACAATTTCTGGATTTCTAAATGCAACCTCTTCCGCCTCTTTTAAATATTCAATTTTTTTACTATTTTCTAGGTGAGTATTGTCTAGCAAATCTAATTCTTTCGAACTTTTAAAGAGCAATTCCTTATCTGGTAGAGAATTAAATTCATCATCTGGTGTGATTTTTGCAGCATCTATACATCTGTCAATTAATTTTTCTAAATTTCCATTTTTTAAATTAGAAGATGAAACTATTGTTTTTTTTTTGTTTATGTATGCGGCCAAAGATAATCCTATATTTTCAGCCCTATTAGACTCGTCCAATTTTTTATTTCTAAAACTAACTGTTTCTGAGGTATTTTTTATTAGAGCAACCTCAACATCGGTTGCACCTTTTTTTTTAGTTTTTGATATACAATGATCAACTATATCACCTAAATTATTACTAAATTTTAACATTTAATTTAAAGTTGAGTGCCCCCAACAGTCATCTTATTGATTAATAAAGATGGTTGTCCTACTCCGACAGGCACACCTTGGCCGGCCTTTCCACATGTTCCAATGCCAGGATCGAGCATCATATCATCACCTACCATCAAAACTTCTTTTAAAGCTGAAGGACCATCGCCAATTAAAGTTGCTCCTTTAATTGGTGAACCAACTTTTCCATCTATAATTTCATAAGCCTCTGTACAATTAAAAACAAATTTACCTGAGGTAATGTCTACTTGTCCTCCTCCAAAACTAACTGCAAAAATTCCTTTTTTTACAGATTTAATCATCTCTTCCTGTGTATGATTGCCATTTAACATTATTGTATTTCTCATTCTTGGCATAACTACATGTTTGTAGCTTTCTCTTCTACCGTTACCTGTTGATCTCGTATTCATTAATCTTGCATTCAATCTGTCCTGCATAAAATTTTTTAAAATACCATTTTCAATTAAAATAGTTTTTTCTGTAGGAGTACCTTCATCATCTATGCTTAAACTTCCTCTTCTATTTTCTAATGTACCATCATCTATTATTGTAACTCCTTCACTTGCAACTCTTTGACCAACTAAGTTGTGAAAAGCAGAAGTTTTTTTTCTGTTAAAATCACCTTCTAGTCCATGACCTACAGCTTCATGTATTAGTATAGCTGGCCAACCTGGGCCAAGCACAACCTGCATTTCACCTGCTGGCGCTGGTTTGCTGTTTAAATTTACTGATGCAATCCTTAAAGCTTCATCACAAACATTTTTCCAATTAGCTTCTTTCAAATATGCATCATAATTTTGTCTACCACCAATTCCATAAACTGCAGTTTCTTTCCTTCCATTTTTTTCAAGCATTACTGAAACATTAAATCTAACTAAGGGCCTTTCATCTGTGAGGATTTCCCCACCACTTCGAATTATTTCAATTGATTTGTGTTCGCCTAACATTGTTGCGGTTACTTGTTTGACTGAACTGTCTTTTTTTCTTAAATATTCATTAACTTGATTTAAAATCTCAATCTTTGATTTGAAATTTTTGGCTTCAATAGGATCTTGCTCTGAATAATACTTTTTATTCGTTTTTTTAATTTCAGAATTATATGTGCCTTTTGAAGATGACAAAGTTGATTTTAAATTTTTACTAGATTCATTTAATGATTTTTTTGTCAAATCACTTGAATGAGAGTATGCAACTACATCGTCCGTGATAGCTCTAAGACCATATCCTAAATTAGAATTATACGAGGATGATTTAATTTTGTTATCATCCAATACTATTGCTTCTGACTTTGAATCTTCTAAATATAGTTCTCCATCGTCACAATTATTAAGTGTCTCAGAAACGATATTATTTGCGATAGAAACGTCTAGCTCGCTATTTTTAAGAATTTTTGACATAGTTATAATTTAGGAAACAATCAAATTTTTTCAATTAGGCGTTTTTGCTTATTTAAAAGCTAATTATAATCAATATATAGATATTTAGATATGAAGATATTTTTCAATGATTCCTGTTCTATTTGTCGCTCTGAAATCAATGTCTATAAAAAGCAAGACATAAAAAAACTGGAATGGATTGATATTACAGACAACAAAAATGCTGAAAAAGACACTCAAAAAACTTCTAAAGACTTGTTGAGAAGATTGCACGTAAAAACAGATGGTAAGGTATATTCAGGTGCAAAAGCATTTATAATTTTATGGAACAGTATGCCGAAATTTAAATTACTTGGAAAAATTTTAAGCTTACCAATTTTATATCATTTATTTTCTTTATCCTACGAAGTTGTGGCTTTTTTTTTGTATTTGAAAAATAGAAAACAACTTAAGAATTAATTTTGAATAATTAGAAGTATTTGGCTCACAAACGACATTAAAACTAAAAATCCTAAAAAAACGATGAAATACATATAGGTGATTATTTTGTTTTTTTTTCTTCTGAGTATTACAAATTTTTTGTCATCTAAAAATGAAATATCTCTTTTACCAAGAACTGGATAATCATAACTCCACCTCCAAATCGAATTACCTAATCTGTTATCTAGTTTATTGTAATAATTTATCCATGAAACAATCCAAAGGAATATTAAAAATATAAAAGTTAATGTTAAAAAAGTTGTTATCATTTAATATTTTAATTATATTAAAAATATAAATTATGTCTATCTGGGGAAGTTTGATTGGTGGTATGATTGGATTTTCACTTGGAGGGCCTTTTGGTATGCTATTAGGTTCACTTTTAGGTGGAAAAATTTCAAGAGCAAGAGCTGGTGCAAGATTTTCTAATCATGCACAAAGTCAGCAAATGTTTGCTTTATCATTAATTGTTCTATCTGCAAAACTTAGTAAAGCTGATGGTCAAGTGAGCAAAGAGGAATTGATTGCAGTTAAAGATAAATTAAAAATACCAGATAATGAATTAGATCAAGTTGGAAAAATATTTAACCAAGCAAAAAAAGAAAGTGCTGGATATGAGCCTTATGCTAAACAAATTGCTCAATTCTATAGTGGCAATATAAACGTATTAGAAGAAGTAATAAATATATTGTTTTATATAGCAGAGTCTGATGGTGAGGTAAGTTCATCTGAAATTAAAATGATTGAAAATATTTCAAAAATTTTTGGTTTAAGTGAGACACAATATCAAAGTATTAAAGAAAGTAGAAAGGGATCAGACAAATTAAATCCCTATATAGTTTTGGAAAGTAAACCAGATGATGATTTGCAAACAATTAGAAAAAGATATCTTGATTTAAGTAAGCTGCATCATCCAGATTTATTATTAAGCAAAGGTGTTCCTAAAGAGGTTATTGAGGAAAGTAAAAATAAAATGAGAGCAATAAATAGTGCTTGGGATCAAATTCAAAAGTTGAAAAAAAATTAAATGATAAAAAATATTATTAAAATTATTTTATATATAAGTTTGATTTATTCCTCTTTTTTTGTTTTTGTAAACGCTTCAGATATTTATCACAAAAATAAGTTAGAAAAATATTTTTCAGATTTAAAAAAATCTAAAAATTTAGATGAAGCAATTAGTATAGAAAAAAATATTTGGACATTATGGAATTTACACCCGAACAATCAATTTTTAACGAATAAGCTAGAGTTAGGAACTGAACTTATGGAAAATGGACAACATAGGTATGCATATAAAATTTTTTCTAACATTATATTTGAAGATCCAAATTGGTCTGAAGCTTGGAATAAAAGAGCAACAGTGCTTTTTTTAATGAACGAGTACGATTTATCCTTAATAGATATAGAGAAAACACTTAATTTAGAGCCTCGTCATTTTGGTGCTTTATCTGGTAGAGCTCAAATTTATATCGATCAGAAAGAATATCAAAAAGCACTAGATAATTTAATTCAAACTAAAAAAATCTATCCTTTATCAAAAGGTAACAATATAATTCCGAAACTTGAAAAAATTTTAAATATTGAGGAAATTTAGTTATCTTTTTTTAATCTCATCCTTGCTATCAATTGAGTAAGAGAGTCGACCATCATATCAGATGCTTTGAATATTTCATTTGACTGAAATTCATTAGAAATATTTTTTTCAGGATTTGTTTTATCTTCAATAATAATTCCTTGATTTGGAGAATTATCTTTTATGTAAATTAAAATTAACCACTCATCATCTTGGCTTTCATCCCATTTAATAAAAATTTCACCACTTTCAAATCTTTTATCAATACATCTAAAAATTGACATATGTCTTGTGATATATCTTTTATTTAATTGAAAAACCAAGCTACTTGCACTTCTATAAAAACTTTCCAGTGCAAATTCTATATTTTGTCTATCTAAATTATATTTTTTTTCTTTTTCTAATAATGTTTCTCGGCTATCGCCATCTTGAATTTCAACACCAAGTGCTTCTACTCTTTCTCTAATTTTTTGATCTCGTATTTGCTGGTATTTTTCTTTAAGTTTTGAAATTCTATCTTGAAGACCCTCGTAGTCTTCCCTTTGTTCTTGCAATGAAATTTTTTCAAGCTTTTCAAGCTCCTTGATTTCTCTAATTCTGAATTTCTCAATTTGTTTTTCTAATTTTATTTCTTGAAGAAATCTTTTTTGTCTTTCAGCTTGCTCTTTTCTTATAAGAGCTTGTTCTTTTCTTAAAAATAATTTTAAATCTCTTGCTCTTTCTTTTTCCAATCTTTGTTCATCCTTAAGCTGTTTTTCTTTTAGCTTTAAAGCTCTTAAGTTTTCTTCTTCCTCTTCTCTAATTCTTGATTGTTTCTCTTTCTCTTCTTTTTCTAATTTTTCGATAATATTTTTTTGTTTTTCCTCCTCTCTTAAAACTTTGTAAGAGATAATCTTTTTTTCTATTCCTGTAAAAAAACTTTCAATTTTTTTATCAAGAGTTGAAAAAAAAGAAAATTTTATTTTAGGAAAAGTTGTAAGTCTATTTTGAATTCTAGCTATTTTAAGAATTAAAGTTTCTTTCGTGTTTTTTATTTTTTTAATTGGGAAAAATTTTTTTTTATTATTTGTTTTTTTTAAACTTTTTCTTTTTTTTTTTACTTTTGGTTTTCTCTTTACTATTTTTCTTTTCTTTTTTGAATTTCGAGGTTTTTTAATTATTTTTTTTTTATTATTTCTTTTTGAAAACTTTTTTCTTATTTTTTTCTTTTTTTTCATCGAATAGTTGTTTTACTACCAACAAATTATCGATAAATATAGTCTCTAGTATTAGGTACTGCAGAATGTTTTTTTATAAGTTGCATTTGAAATACAACCTGATCACCCCATTTAAATGCCATTTCACAACCAGCGAGATAAAATTCCCACATTCTAAGAAATTTTTCATCAAACATTTCTAATACTTGCTCTCTTTTACCTAAAAATCTTTCCTTCCAATGTCTTAATGTGTGAGCATAATGCATTCTCCAAACTTCCAGGTCTGACATCATTAAACCTGATTTTTCAATAGGTTTTGTAACTTCGCTTAGACTTGGTGTATATCCACCTGGAAAGATATATTTAGTTATCCAAGGATGTGGGTCTCTCGGTGGATTAACCGAGCCTATAGTATGTATTAAAGCCACCCCATCCTCGTTTAATAATTTCGAAACTGAATTAAAGTATGTATTATAAAATTTTCTACCAACGTGTTCGAACATGCCAACACTTACAATTCTATCAAACTTTTCATTTAAATCTCTATAGTCTGTTAGACTAAAGCGAACTTGGTTTTCTAATCCACTCGCCTTCACTTTTTCAACACTATGCTTATATTGGTTTTCGGATAAAGTAACTCCAAGTATTTCACATTGAGATTTTTTAGCTATCTCTATCGCAAGAGATCCCCAACCAGAACCTATGTCTAAAACTTTTTGATTTGGTTTTAAATTTAATTTTTTTATTATATGTTCAATTTTATTATTTTGGGCTTCTTCTAAGCTATCAGTTTCATTTTTAAAGTATGCACAAGAGTATTGTCTTTTTTCATCTAAAAATAAATCATATAATTTTTCTGAGATATCATAATGATGAGCAACATTAGATTTAGATTTTTTTTTTAAATTAAAGTTTGTTAAAAATCTATAAGTTCCTCTTATTTTGTTAATAGCTGCATTAAAAGAGTTTGTTTCATTCCTGCCAATATTTCTTAGGGCTATATCTAAAAATTCAGTAAGTGTTCCATTTTCAATTATAACAGATCCATTCGTATAAGCTTCTCCAAAATATAAATCTGGTAAAAATACAAGTTTATTATGTAATGTTTTATCTAAAATTTTCAATGTAATAGGATTTTCTTTTTTTGGCTGTCCGATTAAATGCTTATTCATGTCAGCATCTACTAGTAGAAAACCATCATCTTTTATTATAGAATTTAAGAACTCGACTAATTTCATAAAATTAAATTGTAAAATCTAATGAATTTAATTCAAGAATAAGTTTATCTTTTTTTTCTTTATCTAGAATACTCAATGTGGGTAAAATATTATTGTAAATACTGTCTTTTGTTCCTAAAAAGGTATGCAGAGCGGATACTAAATTATATTCTTCAAATACCGCTCTAACTTTACAAAGCTTTTCATTCTCCGTCTGCTCTTTATTGTTTTTAAAATCATCATAAACTTTTCTTGCAAGGTTGCTGGTAACATTGCATGTTGCTGTTATAATACCAGAACAGCCCAATTTTAAACCTTTCAATAATTTAGACTCAGAACCAGGCAACATTGAAAAATTATCAATTTTTAATGTTTCAAATAAATTGTAAGAGCTATCTTTAACACCAACTATTTGTTTTGGAAATTTTTCAACAAGTTTTTTTACACATTCAGTACTAAATTTATAGCCACATAATTTTTCAAAGTTATATAAAACAATTTGAATATCTTGATGAGTATTTATAATTCTTAAATAAAAATTAAATACTTCTTCATCGCCATACTTGTAATAAGCTGGTGGCATAATCAAAAAATTTTTAAAACCCAAAGATTTAGAAATTGAAATTAAATTAATTGTTTCATTAAGAGAATTTAAACCTGTCCCAATCAAATAAGCATCTTTGTATTTACTCTTTGATAGTTCATTCAATAAACTAATTTTTTCTGAGATAGATAAGAGTTGGGCTTGGCCTGTGCTTCCAAAAATAGCTACCCCATGACAACCATTCTCTATTAAGTTTTCAGCGTGTTTAATTGTTTTTTTTACATCTAGAGCCAAATTTTCATCTAATACTGATAGCCCCGCCGCATAAATACCATTAATTTTACTCATAAGTAAAATTTATATTAAAATTAGTTTTAGTAAAGATTATAAAAATAGGATGAAAATTTTAGCTGTTCAAAACAGAATGGGAATTGGCGATATGGTAATTTTTTTACCATTCATAGAAGCTATATCCAAAAAGTTTAATTCACCAGTAAGTTTATTAGTTAAAGAAAGTTCTAAAGCAGAAGAATATCTTCAAAATACAAAATATATTGACCAAATAATTCCATTACTGCGAAACAATAAAAATTTAGAGCATGACGGAATTACTGGTTTTTTTAAGTTAGCTAATAAATTAAGAAAATATAAATTTGATAAAATTTTTATTTTTAATTCATCAGCTAGATTTAGTTTAATTGCTAAATTTGCAGGTATTCAAAATGTTTATCAATATCCTGTTTTCAACAAGAAAAATCAACATATTATCAAAACTGCACAACAATTTATTAAAAAAGAATTAAATATTTTAGTGAAACCAAATCCTAAAATAAATATTGAAAAAAAACAGATTTTTTTAGCTAGAAAAAAATTTAAAATTAAGCCAAAAGAAAAAAATATCCTTTTAGGAATTGGTGGATCTGGCCCAACTAAACGAGTTCCAGCAAAAAAATTTATTGAATTTATTGAGTTAGTTTCAAAAAAACATAAATCTAAGTTTTTTTTAGCCACTGGTAAAAACTCAGAAGAACAAAAGATATTAAAAGAAATTTTAAAATCAAAACACAAAAAAAAATGTCAAAGATTAGATAATTTATCAATCAAGAGTATATTGCCACTTATAAGTAATTGTGACATTGCGGTTTGTAACGACTCTAGTTTTAGTCATTTATCTGCTGCTCTAGGAATTAAGACAATTGTGTTAATGACAGACACCCCATTAATGTACGGAAGTTATAGTAAATTTATGTACCCTATTATTCCTGACGGTGAAAAAAATGTTACTCACAATACTCTAGGTAAAAATAAAATTAGCTCAAAAAAAATTTTAAATAAATTTAAAAAATTAATTAAGTAATATCTTTTAAAACAATCTCTTTTGCTTCATTAACCAAACTAGATAATCTAGTAGTTTCTGGTGAAATATCTGGGTGGATTTTTTTTTGAATTTTGGCATGAGCTTTTTTAACGTCATCTTTGGTAATTTTTTTATTTCTATCTAAATTCAATATCTTATATGCTTCATCGATATTAAGACTTGAATTATTCGTACTTGAGGTCTGATTAAAAGAAAATCTATTTGATGATCTTAAATACTGTATAAGTCTAAATAAACCAATTAGTTGATAAAGAGTAAGTCCTTTTAATTTAATGATTCCAAGGCTTAATAGAATTAATGGTAGTGAAAATAAAAATCTCCCACCAAAAGCCAATAAAATCGCAAGAAGTAGTGATCCTAAAAAAATTAAAATTCTAAATGCTTTAGATATTTTTTTTGCTGGAGCCCTTGCAATAAGTCTTAAGAATAAATAAATAATTACAAAAGCAATTAAAGTAAAAATTATAACATTCATCTATTATGAAAATACCACAGTTAACCAAAAAACCTGAATTAAAATCTTGTCACAATGTTAATTGGGAAGATAATTATAGTTGGATTCATCAAAATAACATTTTAGAAGTCTTGAGGGATAGCTCAAAACTTTTACCAGATGTAAAAAAATACCTCGAAGAAGAAAATGCGTATACAGAACACCATTTAAAAGACACAAAAGAAATTCAAAAAAAATTATTTGACGAGATCAAAGGTAGAATAAAGCTAGATGATGAGTCTTTGCCATATAAGGATAAGATCTATGAATATTGGACTAAAACTACCACAAAAGGAAATTACTCTATAAAACTTAGAAAAAAAATTGGATCAGATAAAGTAGAAGAAATCTGGAATGGTGACAATGAGAAAGAAAAATTAAAAACTGAGTATTTCGGTGTTGGTGACATAGAGGTAAGTTATAATGATAAATATCTTGGTTACTCTTTAGATTTAAAAGGATCTGAATATTATACTATTTATATAAGAGATATTGAAACCAATGAACTAGTTACAGAAAAAATCGAGGAAACGAGTGGCAGTATTACTTTTAGCTTAGATGATAAATTTATTTTTTACTCAAAATTAGATGAGCATCATAGACCTAGAAAAATATTTAGGCATAAATTAGGAACTTCAATTAAAGATGATCAATTAATATTTGAAGAAAAAAGCGAAGCTTTTACCTGTGGGATCGGTGTAAGTTCTGATGAGAAATATTATTTTATATCAAGCTCAGATCATAATACATCTGAACAATATTATTTTTCTAAAGAAGAAGAAAATCCAAAACCTAAACTTATTAAAGAAAGAAAAAGGGGTGTAATTTATTCTGTAAATTCTTGGGATGGAAAATTTTATTTACATACAAATGAACAAGCTGAGGACTTTAAA
Source organism: uncultured Pelagibacteraceae bacterium (assembly GCA_902554335.1). GTDB lineage: Bacteria > Pseudomonadota > Alphaproteobacteria > Pelagibacterales > Pelagibacteraceae > Pelagibacter. The sequence goes on along the minus strand of CACDOD010000012.1, from coordinate 47 downwards.
ATTGATTATTGTGAAGATATCAAAAATCAAAATTGGAAATCTTTTAT
>CACDOD010000011.1 GCA_902554335.1 uncultured Pelagibacteraceae bacterium | reverse complement strand
TTTTCAGATAACATGGAAATTCTTATATTTGTTTTTCTCAAATCTATAAAGAAATTTTAACAAATTTATGATTTTATGTTAATTTAATTAATATGGAAATTGTTACTAAAATTGCGCCAATTGCACTAGCATTGATAATGTTGGGTCTGGGGCTAGGACTTACAAAACAAGATTTTATAAGAGTAATAAAAACACCCAAAGATTTTTGTGTAGGGTTGATAGCCCAATTAATTATATTGCCGATAGTAGCATTTATATTAATAAAATTTTTTGGAACCAAACCTGAAATTGCTCTCGGTGTGATGATCATTGCTGCAGCACCTGGAGGAATTACCTCAAATATTCTAACAAAATTCGCAAACGGAGATGTAGCATTATCTATTTCTCTAACTGCAATTATAAGTATCTTGAGCATAATAACGGTACCATTAATTGTTTTTACTTCTGCAGATTTATTAGGAATTAGTTTTTCATCTGAAAATATAAATATTACAAGCACAGCTTTAAAAATGGCCTTAGTGGTTGCCTTACCAGTATTTATTGGGATGATTATTAGAAATTTTGCAAACAATTTTATATCTTCAAGAACATCAATTATTAATAAGATTACTGGTTTCTTATTTTTAATAGTGTTTGTTGCGATATGGATTGAGGAAAGAGAAAATATTTTTGATTACTTAGCGCAAGCAGGTTTAATTGTATTAAATTTAAATATAGTAATGATGGTGTTAGCATATTTTATTGCAAAAAAATTTGCCTCAGGAATTCAACAAGTAAAATGTATATCTTTGGAATGTGGACTTCAAAATGGAACACTTGCAATATTCGTAGCTACTGAAATTTCAAATGAAATAATTTACATGATCCCAACCGCTGCCTATGCGTTAATAATGTATATTACTGGATTTATATTTATTTGGATTTTGAGGAAATCTGTTTAAATATCACTTGATTGAAAACTTTAGAGGTAAATTCACTAAATTGATTTAAAGCATTATTTTGAATATTGTACATTTCTGTTTTATATATTCCTTGGTTACCCGGATGAATTAGTTTTTGTTTATCCATAAACAAATGTTTATTTTGAATTAAAGTTCTTAATTTTCTTGTTACAGTTGGTCTAGGAATTCCAGTTATATCAGAGAGAGACATTGTATTTATCCCTTGTGTTTCAATTTTTTCAATATCTAATCTCCATGATGAAATGTCATGTTTTGGTTTATTTTTAATACTACTCATATTATTTGCTCTATGTAGCATGGGAATACACCATATAATAAATTTTTCTGTATCGTTATTAAAAAATTTCTTCCAATTGCATAACCATTGAAAAATAAATTTATAATAATGAAACCAGGTATATGTTAAATTTGATTTCATTGCATTTGTAATAGTTTCTTTATGAATTTCTTCATTAATCATACTTTCTTTTTTACATAACTTGTAAATCAAATAAAATACATTCGTAAGATTTTTTATAGTATTAATAGGCTCAACAAGTTTGAAGGCAGTTCTGTCTATTATTAGATGTTTGCCTTTTTTTTTAATAACTTGAGCTCTTTCAAGCTCTGCTATTTTTCTTCTAGTTGTCTCTTTGGGAATTCCTAAAAATTTTGCAATTTCAACAATATTTATTTTTTCGATATCAAATTGTTTAGTATTATAAAATTGATCATATGTGACCTTAAGAAAGTTATCATGGTAAAAAGTTACTGTTTTATTAAATAAGTAAGCAAGAATAATATATTTATCTGCGTCATTAAATGCCTTATATGTTCCAGTAATCCATTCTCCGAGAAATGACATATATTCTGGAGCAAAATCTAAATAATTTTCAGAAATTATTACTTTAAGCCGAGATTTATCTATGCCAGCCCTGATACTTGGTATTTTATTGATTTCTACCATTACTCATATTGAGCTAAAGATGTATTTTGTCAACCCATTTTGAACATTTCAATTCTTAACAAATATAGTTTTTAGTGATTTAATTTATTTATATAAAAAATGAGTACTGAGACTTTAAATAGAACATCTGTAATTACAGAAGCTTACCCTCAAAAAGTTTCTGAGAAAAAGGATTTGTCACCAAAAAAAGTAAATATAGATGTTCTTAAAAAAAGAGTATTCGAAGAGAAAAAGAAAGAAAGATTTCATAATAGAATATTATTAGTTATGTTCTGTCTTTCTATAGCAATACTAGGATATATCGTTGTTTAATAAAAAGCATTATAAATCATTAAATATATTATTTTTATCTTTATCTATAATTTCGCTAGTCTGGTTGGGATCAGCTTTTATTTAAAGAATAAATTTCATTCAAAATTTTTGTGGGGATATTTATTTTCTTATTTAAATTTTTTTTATATCTCTCAGCCTTATTTTCACCTGGATACAATATTTTTTCTACCCCTTTAATTTTAGGTAGTTTTTTGACTCTTTTTATATTCTCTTTAATACGTTTAGTATAATTTTTAATAAATAAACCAGGTTTAAATACTATAAACAAATGTCCAATATTTTGAGGACCTGAAAAATCATCGAATGGGTCTCTCACTTTACCACTATGATTTGCTCCTGTAATAACTCCAGATAAAATATCAACCATCCAAGCAAACCCAGAACCTTTAAAAGTTGCTATGGGTAGTTGCAATCCAGATAATGCTTTTTTAGGATCAATTGTTGGATTTCCATTTTTATCTAAAGCAACACCAACTGGTATTTTTTCTCCAAGTTTTGCAGCTCTTCTTATTCTACCTCTATTTATCATAGAAATTGAAGCATCTAATACAAACGGGATTTTTGTTCCAGTAGGAGCAGCAAAACAAATTGGATTTGTACCAAATAAAGTTTTTTTTGCACCATGAGGAGCTATTGCTGGTGGGGCATTTGTAAAACAAAATGCAATTAAACCTTTGTGCGCAGCTTTTTCTGCATAATATCCTGACAATCCAAAGTGACCACTATTTTTAACTCCAACAAAACCTATACCTGTTTTTTTTGCGTTTATTATTGCATGCTTAATCCCTAGATCTGCTCCAATAAAACCTACCGCATTGTCAGCATCTACATGTGTTATTGAAGGTGAGATTTTTTTTATTTTAATTTGAGGTTTTGGATTAATGACTTTTTTCTTTATTCGATTGCAATAAGAAACAAGTCTAGCTAGTCCATGAGAGTGTGCACCAACAAGCTCAGCATTAATTAAAGCATTTGCACATATTGTTGCGTGTTGATTATTTAAACCGTAATTTTTAAAGGTTTTAATTATTAATTTTTTTGCATTAGTTTGATTCATTCAAAGTTACTTACTAATTCTTCAACTATCTTTTTTGTATTATATGATTGTTTCCATTTTGGGTAATGCATTCTAAATTTACTAAGATTAGATATATACCAAATATGATCACCAATTCTTGGCGTTTTAATAATTCGTTTTTTTATACTTTTATTTGTTAATTTTTCTACCAGATTTAAAGCTTCTAAAATTGAACAATTAGAAAATCTACCTCCCCCAATATTATAAACTTCACCTGATCGAGGCTTTTTATAAAATTCCCAAAAACAATTTACTAAATCATGACTATGTAAATTATCTCTCACCTGTTTTCCTTTATAACCAATAAGATTATATTCTTTATTAGCCAAACTTGTTTTAACTAAATATGATAAAAACCCATGTAGCTTTGCCCCACTATGATTTGGTCCAGTAATGCAACCACCTCGAAAACAAACTGTTTTTAATCCAACATTTTTTCCATACTCTTGAACAATTAAATCTGCGTAGGTTTTGGAAACGCCAAAAAAACTATGAGTTGAATTATCTATTGAAAAATTTTCATCTATTCCTTTGAAATTTTTATCATTTATTTTTAATTCCCATCTTGTTTTAGTCTCATAGATTTTTAGTTTATTAGGTCTGTCACCATAAACCTTATTAGTAGACATAAATATAAAGGGGGCTAAAGGGCAATATTTTTTTGTCAATTCTAATAAATTTAGCGTTCCAGTGGCATTAACATGAAAATCTAAAAAAGGAAATTTTTTTCCATAATCATGAGAGGGTTGAGCGGCACAATGAATTATTACAGATATTTTATTTTTATATTTTTTAAATAATTTCTCTAAACCACTGTAATTTCTTATATCTAGATTTACATGATTAAATTTTTTATTTTTTTTTTTTAAATTTTTTTTAATCCAAATGGTAGAACCATCTTTACCAAAAAAATATTTTCTTAAATTATTATCTATTCCAATTACATCAAAACCTTTATCACAAAAAAAATTCACAGATTCTGACCCAATTAAACCACTAGATCCAGTTATCAAAGCCAATGACATTAGAAATATTTATTTATTACCTTTTTATCTTTTACGAACCAATTGTATATATCATTCACAATATCGTGTATGTTTTTTTTTACTGTCCATTTATATATTTTTTTTATTTTCGAATTATCAGTTACATAATATGGAATATCATAATTTGAGGTTTTTTTGATTTTTCCTATTTTTATAATATTACCTGTAATTTTTTGACAAATTTTAGTTAGTTCTCTAAGAGAAACTTTTGAATGATTTGAGCCACCAACTGTAAAAAATTTGTTATGAATTTTATTTATTTTATTAATTTGTATATTTATTAATGAACAAAGATCATCAATGTGCAAAACATCTCGAACTTGATTTCCAAAACCTCCAAATCCAATATAATTTAATTTTAATTTGTTTAAATGTTTCCAAATCCATAAACTTACAAAGCCTTGATCTTGCTTACCAAATTGTAAGGGTCCTGAAATGACACCACATCTATTAATTATATACTTTAAATTGAACTGATATGCGAATTCCTCAATTAACATTTCAGAAGAAATTTTAGTAAAACCATAAATTGATTTTGGTCCATTTGTACTTGTATGCTCATTAATTTTTTTTCTGCTCAAAATTTTATATTTTATTTTATCTTTGTTTATCAATTTATTTAACATCTCGATGGGATAAACTCTACTGGTTGATAAAAAGATAATTTTAGATTTATCTGCTTTCGCTTTTTTTAATATATTAAATGTACCTATTAAATTAGTATTGAAAACTAAGTCTATTTTTTTTTTTGAAATTTCTACGGCTGCTTCAGCACAACAATCAATTATAAGATCAAACTTTGGTAATAAATCAATATTTTTAAAATTAGTAATATCAAATCTATAGTTTTTAATTTTATTCTTCTTTAATAAATTAAGATTATATTTTGATCCTTTTCTTGAAAGATTATCTAAACTATAAATTTTATGTCCTCTATCGTTTAAATATAAACACAAATTTGTACCAACAAAACCGCAACCACCAGTAATCAAAATTTTCATTTATTTTTTTTTAAATAGTTATATTCGAGTTTTATAAAATTTATTAATACCATAAAAGAAATTATTATATATTTTATTTCAAATTTTAATAATCCTTTAAAAAATCTTATTAAAAAAAATCTGATTTGTTTTATTGATAAATTAATTAGTTTTCTTTTGGAAGGAACTTTTATTTTATAACCAAATGAATGATACCGCCAAACTCTTTTTGATAATGATAAAATACTATCGTCCTGAAGATGATAACATAGTGAATTAGATGAATAATACAAATTTATATCACCGATTGATTTTAATTGTTTACAGAAATCGATATCTTCACCATTAGTTTTTAAATTCTCATCGTATCCATCAGTCTTTTTCCAATAACTCTTTAATAGAATTGTGTTACATCCATATAAAAAAGCAGGGTTTAGAATATCTGTTTTACCCCAACTCTGATTATAATATTTTTCTCTCCAGGCGTTAACTTTGTTATTAGTATACTTTTCAATCATATTGCCACCACACATTACAATATTATTTTTTTTTAAATTGATTATTATATTTTCAAGCCATTTTTTATCTAGCTCAACATCAGAGTCTATTGATGCAATAATTTCATTTGAACTACTTTGAATTCCTAAATTTCTATTATAACCTAATCCCAGATTTTGATTATTATTAATAATGCTTAGATCATCATATTTAGAGAGAATTTCTTTAGTATTATCTGTAGAATTGTCGTTAATAATAATTATCTCATCAACTGGATAGGTTTGATTTCTCACAGAATTAATACATAACTCAATTGTGTTTTGTGCATTAAATGTTGGAATATAAAATGTAACTTTTTCAGTCACTATTATTAGTTATTTTGTAATTCTTTAACTAGACTTTGCCATTTTTTTCCACCATCCTTTTGTCTGTCATAATTTTCATCAGCAATGGCCCCCGGATATGTGGTCAATTTTTCCTCGTTAATGAGCGCATGTAAAGGAGTACCTTCTATTTCTGCAGTGCCAGATTCTTGGATTGTGCTAAAATTTGTATCTTTAATAAATTTCTTAGTTTTAATCATATCTTCTTTAGTTTCACCCGGTAACCCATATGTAAAAGTTCCATGCACCGACATATCTAAAGATCTAATATGAGAGACAATATCTTGTACATATTTTAAATCGAGATGTTTATTTACAATTTTATCTACAACCACTTGACTTCCAGACTCAACACCTAGTTTAACACCTTTGCAACCACTATCTGCCATTTTTTTCCAAGTTTCTTTTTTTGAAGTATCTGCTCTACACATAGCAAACCAAGGAATGTTAAACTTGGACATTACTTCAGACATTTTTTCTGTATGTCTATTACCAATGTTAAATGTATCGTCATCAAAATAAATTGCATTAAATTTATATCTACCAGTTAATTCTTTTATAAAATTTTCAATATATTCTGGGGTATATTGTCTAACCGATCTTTTTCCATCCCCATGAGGATCATTGCCAGTCATTGCTGCTGGCCATACGCAAAAAATACATTTAAAAGGACAACCTCTACTACTCCAAATATGTGCTTGAGGAAACAGGGTATTCATGGGTATTGGGTTTCCATCAAAATATTTATCGAAAATATTTTTATCATAGTAGGGTAAAGGAGCTTCATTCATTTCATCTTTTGTTAAAAGATCATGGTTAAGAACCCCATCTTTACCGTTTAAAACTTTAATAATATTTTTTTCATATTCACCTTTAAGAACCGCATGTATGATATCACTATCCCATTTTTGATCAGAGGTCGAGATTGGACCAGAAACAACTATTTTAAGATGAGGATATTTGTTTTTAATTTCTTTGATTAGTTTATAATCATGATCCCAAGATGGTGTTGCACTTTCAATTAAAAAATATTCAATTTTATTTTTAATATCATCTAGATACTTATAAAAACTTTCGTAGGACTCCGATAAAGCAATACTATCTCTAAAAAAAACTTTATCTTCACCAATTTTTTTTGATGCATAAGTAGTCGCATAACCTAGAAAAAATGGATATGGAATATAGTCGTGCGCTCTTGGATTGTCAGGAGTACATCGACCTAAATATGTAAAAGGCCATCTAGACCCCGCGCGCACACCTCTTCGCCATCTTTTTTTTCTTAAAAAACCTCTGCTCTCTTTACCTTCCCACCAGGGTGGATTACTGAATAATATTGACATATTTTTAAATATATTTTGTATACTAGTTTATATCAAGAACTTACGTTAATCGTTTTCAAACCAGTTTTTGTAAATTTCTTTATTTTTAACCAGGTATTCTGGCAAAATATTATCATTTATAATTTTTAATTTGTAGCCATTACTTATTTTATTAGTTTGTGTTTTATCTAGGGTGTGATCGTAATCAACAATTCTATTTTTAATGTTATATTTAATATCCTCTAAAGTGACACCCGCATCCTCAAATTCATTATGATGTCCATAATTTGAAAGTTTAATAAAAATTTCCTCTGGAGTTTTTAGATTTGTAAAATGCCAACCTCCATCTTCAACAATATTAACATTTCTTTGCTTTAAATTTGAAAAATATGAATCAACTCTCCATACTGGATATTTTTTATTTTTAAGATTTCTCAACCATGAAAATGACTTTAAATTTTTTTTTTTACATGCCTTTGATCCAAACCATGGAATACGGTCATAAAATAAATTAAATTTATAATAAAAAAAAAGTTGTTTAAAAATATAAATATTATTATTTACATTTTTAAAATATATAGAATTAAAATTAGGTATCTCGTCGTTATCGCTCAATACAATCAAATCATCATCATCTGCTTCAGCTATGCCATTATTCATAAAATTATAGGATTGCTCAATTCTTTTCAAACTATTTATTCTTTTAATTATACTGCTGTTTTCTTTATCGTTTATTTTTTGGATATCTTTTGGCTCTTCTTCAATGACTAAATGAATTATTTTATCTTTGAATTTTTTAAAGTTATTTATATCAAAATAAAGTTCTTTTGGTTTTCCACTATGAGAATATTTTGACTCTACGACAATAAACTTATAGACATAATCGTTAAGAATATTAAATCTTAAATCTAAAATTAAATCTTCTGAATAATATGTTGTACAATCAAATATTTTCATCTTAAATTTATTCTAATACCAACGTATCATTCCTATAATACCAGCACCTGCGTAAAATATTTGTAAAAGTAAAATTCCAATATGTTTCCCGATAAGTGCCCAAAGAGCAATTAAAATTGCCGATATTAATAATAAAGTAAATCCCAAAAACTCTGCTCCGATATTTAAAGCAACTAATAGTGAATAAATTATGGCAGTTATTACACCTGACCATTCTAGTAATTTATCTTTTCTCATTATCCTTTTCCTCTCCATGGAATTGTTTTATCAATAATTTTTCTTATAGTTATGTCAAATAATAAACCAAGCATTCCCATAACAAATATTGTTATCCAAATAACTTCATACTGCATATATTTTCTAGCAACGTTTTCAACAAATCCAATACCAGTTGTTCCAGCTAAAAATTCTGCTGCAACTAATGTTCCCCAACACATTCCAACCGCAACCCTTATACCTGTAAGTATTTCAGGAAGTGAATTTGGAAAAATTACTTCTCTTAATATTTGCCATCTTGATGCTCCTAGAGAGTGAGCTGCGTGAATTTTTGATAATTGTGTTCCTGATGCACCTGCTCTAGCAGAAATAATCATAATTGATAAAGAAACCATAAATAATAAAAAAATCTTTCCAACATTATCAATTCCAAACACCGTGATTACTAAAGGGGCCCACGCCAAAGGGGGTACTGGTCTATACAATTCAACTAAAGGATCAAAAAACCCTTTTGCAAATCTATTTAATCCCATAAATATTCCAAGTGGAACACCTAAAATAATTCCAAACACTAATCCTAAAAATACTCTTAAAAATGAATCCCAAATATGACCTACCGGAACTGGTATTTTAAATGCCTCGAAATTTCCAGTAACAATATCTAATACTTTGCTTTTAAAATTTGGTTTTACTTGCCCATCAGAACTATGAATTGGATATTTACCTGGAATTATATCTGCAATCCAATCCGGAAGAATAAATCCAACTATTTTATTTACACCCATCATCTCATACCAAAACATTGGAACAAATTTAAATCCAACACTTGGTTTAAGCATATCTGCAAAGATTCTAAATGTATCTGATGGTTTTGGTAACCATCTACCCGGTCCATCTTCTGCGCATGTGGGCCCACTACTAACAATAGTTCCTCCTGGAAACAGTAATGCATCTTTTGTGGCAATTGAGCCTTGCTCTTTTTTTTGAACGGCATCAAAATTTCTTACTGCCTGTTCAAACTCTACAAGTGTAGTAGGTGGAAATATACTAGCAAACTGTATTCTTTTATTTAATTTATTTATTTCTTTAAGAAGTGTTATTTCTAATTCTTGATTATCATTTAATTTGTCACGATGATTTTTAATGTCCGATTTTATATCATTTGTTAATGTCTTATATTGTGGATTGTGATTTCTAATTTGAAAAAATTCGTCACTTATTAATCTTAATTGGTCAGCGGCTATATGATATTTTAGACCTAATTTAGTTTCAGGTAAAGGTGGTATTTCCATTCCTGTTGCACCCCATCCAAGTTGTTTACTCAAACCTTCGTTGAGTTCTTTTTCAAAATCTAAACTTAATGGTGGTGGAAAATTATCAGTTGGAAATACGTTTGTTAAATTATTTATTCTCTCGGTTAATTTATCAATTGTAATTTTTGTTTCAAATTCTAAATATTTTTCATTAGTTAAATATGGAATTGATAATTTTATTTTTTCTAAAATATTTATATAAACTTCTTTATCAACCTGATTTAAATTTGGATTTGAAGAAATTTCTTTTATATAATTCTGAATATTTTCATTTTCTCTATGAATTATAGCGGTACTTTTGTGTTGTCTCTCGTCAATTGGGAATAGATATTTTAAAGAAAGCATAGATTCTCTTACTTTTGCTACTTGACAGATTTCATTTGCAGATTTTGGATAAAAAGCTTTTGCAATATCCCATGAATAATAAAGCCAGAGAAATAATAAAAAACTGCTTCCAACAATAACCCAGTGAATTCCACCTTTGGATCTTTCTGGGTTTCCAAAAACTGCATCCGATTTTTCTGTTTTAATTAGTTTTTGCCCATACAAAATTGCACCTATAACAGCAAAGATAATTAAAAATGTAAGACTAGATATTATCATCCTGTTTCTTTACCCATTATTTCCTCTTCCATATCCCAAATCATTGATAAAATTTCTTCTCTCTTTGTGACAAATTCTTTATCGTTTTTAATTTCTCTCAAGTCTTGTTTAAGACCTCTTGATGCAAATGGGAGATTATATTCTTTGTGTATTCTTCCTGGTCTAGGCGCCATAACATAAACCCTTTCTCCTAATAAAAGTGCTTCTTCAACTGAATGCGTTATTAAAATAATTGTTTTGCCTGTTTCTTTCCAAATCTTAAGAACTAGTGATTGCATCTTTTCTCTTGTCAGAGCATCTAGTGCACCCAACGGCTCATCCATTAAAATTAATTCTGGATCGTTTATTAAACATCTTGCTAAAGCTACTCTTTGCTGCATTCCTCCAGATAATTGATATGTTGGAGTATTTCCAAATCCTTTAAGACCTACAATTTCTAACCATTCCTCTACCTTTTTAATTGTTGTTTCTGGATCTACTCTTTTCATCCTTAATCCAAAATTTACATTTTGTGCAACTGTTAACCATTCAAATAAAGCACCTTGTTGAAAAACCATTCCTCTTTCAACGCCTGGTCCACTTATTTCATTTCCACCTAAAGTAATTAAACCTGATGTTGGTTTTAAAAAACCTGCAGTAATATTGAGTAAAGTTGTTTTTCCACATCCTGATGGACCAAGGACTGTTAATAGTTCACCTTTTTTTAATTTGAATGTTACGTCTTTAAGAGCATGAACAGTCTCTCCTTTTGGAGATTTAAATATCATATTTAGATCTTGAGAAACTAAATCGCTCATTAGGATCAATATATTAGAATTTTATAAAAAAAATAGGCACCAATTTATATAATTGGCGCCTATTAATTTCTTTTACCTGGTTATAGGCCTGGCAAGTAATCTGTTGTTACTACTTTTGAGTAATCTTTTAAAGCAGGATTTTCTGCAGTTGCAAACATATTACCCATTACATCTAGGTATTTCATTAAAATACCACCATCATTCATGTATTTAGATTTAATTGTGTTTGCGTCTGGAAATTCAAATCCACTCATTTGACCTTTAGTTGCATCTAGACTCATTCCTGCGTCTTTAGCAATTATACTCATATTAGATTTTCCGGCTCTGTGAGCTGCATTTGCTTCATGAGTTACTTCTATAAAAGTAGATACCATACCTGGATTTTCTTTTAAGAATTTATTTGTAACTGAAACAACATCGATTCCAGCTATACCAGCAGCTTTTGCTTCATCAACTGTTAAAACTCTTTTTCCAACTTCTAGAGCTTTCTCAATTGAAGCACCACCAAATAAACATGCCATTGCAACATCTCCGTTAACAATTGCAGCTGAACCATCTTCAGGGTTCATATCGATTACTTGCATAGCATCAGCATTTGCACCAACTGCTTTCATAGTTTCTCTGAATACGTAGTCAGCCATTGTTCCAAGTGGAACAGCAACTTTTTTACCTTCTAGTTCAGAGGCATTTGCTTTTGTAATACCGCTTGAGTTAGCAACTACACATGTAGTTCCACCCATTCCGTATAATACAGCAACATCAACCAATTTAATTGGAGCTTTAGCGTTTACAGCGTTTACAAATGGAGTAAGACCTTGCGAGTATGAAATATCAATATCTCCAGAAAGCATTGCTTCTGTCATTTCACCACCTGTTGCAAAGTTAGTCCATTTTACTGGAACACCAAAAGCTTTATCAAAAGTTTTTTTAACTTTAGCTTCTTGGTTTGGAGTTGCCCACTCTAAGAAGAATGCAATCCTAACTTCATTCGCTGCAGAAAATGCAGTTGAAATCATTAAGTTAAGAGCAAAAATACTTCCTAGAATAAAACTAATAATTTTTCTCATTTATTCTCCTCTTTTTGTTTAAATTAAATTTAATTTATAAACGTAAGTAAAAATCAATTTTTAAACAATGTAAATGATAGAATTTTTAAATGTTTAAAATGGGTTATGCGACGATCTCTATTCAATTAATAGTTGAATTTTGTTTTCTTTGATTTATTAGTGGTAAAAAGAAAATTATAGTCTAATCATTAATTAAACCGGTAGAAAAATATATTATGAGTTCAAAACCATCAGTACCAAATTCTTTAAATGAACATTGGATGCCATTTACATCAAATAGAGATTTTAAAGAAAATCCAAGATTAATTGTTGAAGCTAAAGGGGTTTATTTAAAAAACCATCAAGGCCAAACACAAATAGATGCTAGCTCTGGATTGTTTTGTAATCCATTAGGACATGGTAGACAGGAAATTATTGATGCAATTACCAAACAATTAAAAACATTGGATTATGCTCAACCTTTCCAACAAGGTTTTGGTGGATCTTTTGAATTAGCAACGAGAATTTCAAAGCATACTCCAGGAAATTTAAATAGAATATTTTATACAATTTGTGGCTCAACAGCAGTTGAGACTGCAATTAAAATAGCTATAGCATATCACAAAGCTAGAGGAGAAGGTCAAAGATTTAGATTTGTTGGAAGAGAAAGAGGTTATCATGGCATGAATATTGGCGCTACATCTGTAGGAGGTATGATTAATAATGTAAAAACTTTTGCTAGTGTTTTGATGCCAGGAGTAGTTCATATGAGACATACTCATTTGCCAGAACATAAATTTGTTTCTGGTCAACCTGAAACTGGAGCTGAAATTGCAGATGATCTAGAAAGAATATGCATGAATTTCGGATCAGAAAATATTGCTGCATGTGTAGTTGAGCCTATTGCTGGTTCAACAGGAACACTTGTTCCCCCAAAAGGATATTTACAAAGACTTAGAGAGATTTGTGACAAACATGGAATATTATTAGTATTTGATGAAGTAATAACAGGATGGGGTCGTACAGGTTCACCATTTGCATCACAAGAATATGGAGTTACTCCAGATATAATTACAATGGCAAAAGCCACAACAAATGGAATTAGCCCTCTAGGCGCGGTTGCTTGCAAAGAGGAAATTTATGATGCAGTTATGGATGGATCTCCAAAAGGAACAATAGAATTATTTCATGGTTATACTTACTCAGGAATTCCTGTTTCAGTTGCAGCAGGATTAGCTGTTCAAGATATTTTTGAAAAAGATGATATTTTTAATAGAGCAAAAGAATTATCACCTTACTTTCAAGAAGGATTATTCTCACTGAAAGATATTGATGTTGTTGACAATATAAGAGGATACGGAATGATGGGCGGAATTGATATTAAAATTGATAAAAAGCCTGGAGCAGCTGGATTTACTTGTTTCAAACATTGTTATGAGGCGGGAGTAAATTTTAAAGCTACTGGAGACTGTTTAATAATTGCACCAATGTTCATTTGTGAGAAAAAACATATTGATGAAATTATTGATAAACTAAGAACAGGAATTACAAACTACTCAAAATCTAAAAAAAATTAGTTCTTAATGAAAATCGGTGTTCCTAAGGAAATTAAACCTCAAGAAAATAGAATTGGCTTAACCCCAGACAGTGTAAAACAACTAATTTCAAATGGTCATGAGGTGTTGATTGAAAATAATGGAGGATTTGAGGCTGGATTTGAAAATGAACATTATATTAGTGCTGGTGCAAAAATAGTAGATAAAGCAGAGGATATTTTTAACGACTCAGAAATTATTGTTAAAGTAAAAGAACCTTTATCAAATGAAGTGAAAATGATAAAGGAAAATCAAATTGTTTTTACATACTTACATTTGGCAGCCGCAAAAGATCTAACTGAAGGGTTAGTAAAAAGCAAATCAATTTGTATAGCTTATGAAACAGTGACCGATAATAATGGAAGACTACCATTATTAGCGCCAATGAGTGCAGTTGCAGGAAGAATGTCTGTTCAAGCAGGAGCGCATTGTTTAGAAAAAAATCAAAAAGGTAGAGGAGTATTATTAGGAGGAGCACCAGGGGGTGAGCCAGCAAATGTATTAATTCTTGGTGGAGGAGTAGTAGGAGAGAATGCTGCAATTATAGCAACCGGTATGAGAGCAAAGGTTCACATTGTCGATAAGTCTGAAGCAAGATTAAAAGAACTTAGTCAAATTTTTGGAGATACAATTATTCCAGAACAAAGTGATAAAATAGATTTAAATAAATTAGTTTCCGAAGCAGATTTGTTAGTTGGTGGAGTTTTAATTCCTGGTGCGGAAGCACCTAAATTGGTTACTAAAGATATGCTTAAATTAATGAAAAGAGGATCAGTAATAGTTGACGTTGCAATTGATCAAGGAGGATGTGTTGAAACAAGCAAACCAACTACACATGGTGATCCTACATACATAGTTGACGACGTAGTTCATTATTGTGTCGCAAATATGCCAGGTGGAGTTCCGAGAACTTCAACTTTTGCATTAAATCAAGCAACTCTTCCTTATTTAATAAAATTAGCAAACAATGGTTATCAAAAAGCTTTGAGTGAAGATAAAAATTTTTTAGCAGGTTTAAATGTTTGTAAAGGTGAAGTAACCTACAAAGCTGTAGCTGATACTTTTGGATATAATTTTATATCAGCATCTCAGGCCATGTAAATTTAATGAAAAAATATAAATCAATAATTTTTATAATAATTGCTTTAATATTGCTTTACATAGCTAAAGACAAATATAGCTCTTTTAATATTAGTAAAAGCATACAAGCTTGTATGATGGGTCAAAAAAAATTAAATCCAGATATGACTAATAAAGAAATCGAAAAAATTTGTGTTAATTATGTAAATGAACAAGTTAATAAATAATGAAAAACTCCAAAAGAAGTAAGGTAGATTCATTTATTGTAATGGATGTAATGGAGTCAGCTAGAAAAGCAGAGTCAAAAGGACAACATATTATTCATATGGAGATAGGTCAACCAGGTACACCTGCTCCTAAAATTGCAAAAGAATATCTTTCTAAGCAAATTCATTCAAATAATTTAGGTTATACAGTCTCACTAGGGTTGCCAGAGTTAAGAAAAAAAATTTCCAAGCTTTATGGAGAATGGTATAATTTAGACTTAAATCCAGAAAGAGTTGTTGTTACAAATGGTTCATCAGGAGCATTCATATTATCTTTTACATCTCTATTTGATAGTGGAGAGAGAGTTGGTATTGGTTCACCAGGTTATCCTAGTTATCGTCAAATTTTAAAATCATTAGATCTTGTTCCAGTTGATATTCAAACTGAAATGCAAAATAGTTTTCAACCAATTCCTCCTGATATCGAAAAAAATAATATAAAAGGTTTGTTGGTTGCCTCTCCAGCAAACCCAACTGGATCTATGCTTGATAAGCAATCATTAAAAAATCTAATAACCGCTGCGAAAGAAAATAATGTAAGTTTTATAAGCGACGAAATTTACCACGGTATTGAATATGAAAAAAAAGCAACAACAGCATTAGAAATTACAGATGATTGTTATGTAATAAATTCCTTTTCTAAATATTTTTCTATGACAGGTTGGAGAGTGGGATGGATGGTAGTACCCGAGAGTCATGTTAGACAAGTAGAAAGACTTTCTCAAAATCTATTTATTTGCCCTCCCCACGCAAGTCAAATTACAGCTCTAGCCGCGTTAGATGCCAATGAAGAATTGGAGCAAAATGTAAATATTTATAAAAAAAACAGAGAAATTTTAATTAATGAATTACCAAATATGGGATTTAAAAATTTTTCTCCTCCTGATGGTGCTTTTTATATTTATGTAGATGTTTCTAAATTTACAAATGATAGTTTACAGTTTACGAAGGAAATTCTAGAAAAAGTTGGAGTGGCAATAACGCCTGGATTAGATTTTGATCAAAGAAGAGGTAACACAACCATAAGATTTTCTTATGCCAGAAGCACAGAAGATATTATCGAGGGCACAAAAAGACTAAAAAAATTTATGAATATATGAAATATTTTTTAATTATATCTCTATATGTTTTATTTAATAGTTTAAATGGATATGCAGCCTATCTTAATATTACCTTAGATTATGAGAAGGGTGTTAATTGTAAACTAGAAAAACAAATATTAAAAAATGAAATTTATGATTATAAAGAGTTTAGCGCTGATCAGATTAAAGATAATAAAGAAAAAAAAATAAATATAAAAGCAATCAAATCTCAAGAGCTAAAGATAAGTGGACTATCTGATTTTTTCACTAATGCTCCAAATGGTGTAATTTATGATACTCAATTGTTAAAAGATAATACAATTTTACTTCGGGTTTTAACAAATGACGAAAAGTATTCTGAGTCTGTTTTCATAAATAAATCCACAGGTGAGATGCTTCATGAGATTACAACAAATATTGATACTCCGAATCAAGGTAAAGAAATTTCCTTTTTTACATGTGATATGAAATAAAAAATTTTGATAATGATTATCATTATTATTTTTTTTCCAATAAAAAAATTTTTTTTTTGAGAATGATTATCATTCAAACCGAAATTTCTTGAATTAAATTATCAAATTATTATTTATTCCATATGGATACACAAACATATAATTGTAAAAAATGTGGTTTAACAATTGCATCAACTTGTTCTAAGTGTGATAGAGTTGTTGATGTAAAAGTTATGGATGATGGATGTTTAGTACAAGTTACTAAATGTGGAGATTGTGCAAATGTTCCAGTAATAAAAGATATTTGCTCAGTTCAAAACAAATAATTTAAAGAATAACCAAATCTAATTTCTGTTTACCTAATCTTTCATTGCCTTGTTTTGTTACAAGGTACGTTTCTCCTAAGTTCATCGCGAGCTGATTTTTTGAATCCATCAATATCATGTGCATAAAGTAAACATTGCCTGGTTCTATAACATACGGATTTTCTGTATATATCATTGGAACGTCCATCCAATTTGGAGAAAAAGTAGTTCCTAAAGAATAACCACAAGCATTCATCCTTGCTTTATTGTAACCGAGATCATCAAACGTTTTTGCGTGAACATCAAATACTTCACCAATTTTATTCCCTGGCTTTAGTTTACTTTCACAATTTTTTAATGCTTCTATACAAGCTTCGTGCATTTTGTGATGCTTAGGATCTGCTTTTCCAATCGGAATAGTTCTAAACATTGCAGAGTGATAGTGTCTATAAGTGCCAGCCCATTCAATAGTTAATTGATCAGGATTTTTTAAAATTTGTTTTTCTGCTTGATAACGACAGAGTAGGGCGTTCTTGCCTGAGCCAATAATAAATTCGTTAGCAGGATAATCCCCACCGCCTTCAAATATAACTCTATTCATTTCAGCTAATATTTTTGACTCACTTACTCCTGCTTTTGCATGTTTCCAAACCTCATCTAAAGCTTTATCACCTAGCTCAGCAGCTTTTCTAACGTAAACAATTTCCTCTTTTGATTTAACAACTCTTAGTTTTGTAATTAGATCCGATTTATCCTCAATAGAACAATAACTATCTAAAGATTTATTTAGTCTTAAAGCATTTCTTCCAGTTAATCCGTAGGCTTCATACTCAACTCCTAATTTTTTTCCTTTAAGATTAAGTTCATTCAAAATAACTTTAAGATCTTCTGTTGGATTTGAACCATCTTTATCGACCCAGATTCTAATATCTTCAATATTAGAAGTATTTTGTGCTTGTCTTAGATCAGGAGCTCTAGTTAATAGAATTACATTTCCTTTTTGGTCTAAAACTAAACTTTGGAAAAAAACATAACCAAAAGTATCATAACCTGTTAGCCAATACATAGATTCTTGTCTAAACATTAAAAGAGCATCTATATTTTGATCTTTCATTGAATTTAATACTTTTGATTTTCTTGATTTAAATTCTTCTTGTGAAAAGTGAAGACCCATGATGTAAATACTATAATTTCATTCAAAAATACATTCAATGGAAATAATTTATTTTTTAATTGCAAGTTTCTTAGTTGTAGTTGTTCCAGGTCCAACTGTAAGTTTAATTATTGCAAATTCACTAAAATCTGGAATGAGAGCTGGAATTCTAAATGTAGTTGGAACCCAATTAGGTTTGATTATATTAATCCTGCTTCTTGCATTAGGATTTAAAGTTATATCTCCTTTTTTAGAGGATGTAATAAAAGTTGTCAGAATAATTGGTGCAGTTTATTTAATGACATTGGGATATTTAAGTTTTACCTCAAAAAATCTTTCAGATAATTCAGAAAAATTAAATAAATTTGATAAGAAATATGTACTACAAGGATTAATAGTTATCTTGTCTAATCCTAAAGCTTTTTTATTTCTTGGAGCATTTATTCCTCAGTTTATTAATATTAATCAACCAATCGGAAGTCAGATAATTTATTTTGGAATTTTATTTATGATTGTAGGTGCAATATTTGATGGAATGTATGCAGCGGTATTTGGCAAATTCAGAGAAATAATAATTAATAAATATATAAATATTTTAAATAAATTAGGTGGAACTTTACTATTTTTTGTAGGTCTTTGGTTGTTGTTTTATTAATCAATTGATAAATTTAAGTATGAAAAAAATTTTATTGATCGTGATTTTAGGTTTTTTTTTAAGTGTGAATGCTTATTCAAAAATAATTAATATTGAGAATAAAATTTTATTAAATGTACCAGAAAATTTTAAATATATTAAGCTAGAAGCAGAAGAAGCAGCTGATTATTATGAAGATTTTTTTAGCTCATTAGGAGAAGATGCAAATTTTTATTATATTGGAACAGATGATTCTATAAAATTTGCGAACGCTTTAATTAATGATCAAGATAGTTTGCTGGAACCAATAATGAAAAAGATGGATTCAAAAAATTTTAGCACTGAAAAATCTATGATTAAGTTTGTCTCTAAAGAAATAAAAAAATTGATGAAAAAAAATAAATATCAGGGTGTTATTTGGGTCTTAGTTTCTGATGAAAATTTAGAAGATACTGATTATGACTTGTTTGAAGTTGTGGAGTCGCTAAAAAATATGAATAAAGCAGATATAAATAAGGCTGCTTTAGAGTTTAAAAAAGAAATAAAAAATCAACTTAGTGTAGATGGAGTTGAAGGAATGAATTTAAAAATATCTAAATTTAATATTGAAATAAATAAAATTAATAGTCCTGCTTTTGATCTTCAAATTGCAGCAAACATGTTTAATATCAATTGGGATATGGAAATTTATGGCTATTTAAAAAATGATAAGCCAATTATTATTGGTTCCGAATGTATTGGAAAATGTAAAGGAGTTTCGGGTATAAAAAATATGATTGTATATTCCAAAACTAAAGCAACAAATACATCTTCTGAAAACTCTACGAACATTGTTGAAAACTTAAATAAATTAAATGATTTATATAAATCTGGTGTGCTTACTAAAGAGGAGTTTGAAAAAGCTAAAAAGAAACTTTTAAATTAATAATGTTTAATAGACGATTATTTGATTATAAGTAAATTTCTAAAGTTTAAATGAAAACCTTTTTTCAACATTATTTTAGTAATTTTTAACTATCGACTATATTTGGTTTTAATGATAAAATTTAAAAATGGCTTTTATAGGTAATTTAATCTGGTTTATATTTGGTGGTTGGTTGTTAGGTACATTGTGGTTAATATTTAGTATTATTTTTTTTCCATTGTTACCATTTCTTCTTCCTTTCGTTGGTTATTCTTATTGGCCATTCGGAAGACAACCAGTGTCTAAGAGCGCAATCATAAATTATAAAAAAGCTAACAATATGGAAGTAGAAAATTATCCAGCAGTTAAATCCTCGTTAAAAATATTATCAAATGTTATTTGGTTACCTTTTGGATTTATTCTATGTATTGTGCACCTGATAGCAGGATTATTTAATTTTTTAGCGTGTATATTAATTGTAACAATTCCTGTTTGTTTGCCAAACGCACTTGGAAATTTTAAAATGGCAAGAGTATCTTTTGCTCCTTTTGGAGTAAATTTAATACCTACAGATTTAGCTAAAGATATATTAAAAGAAGATGCTAAATCCAAATTATAAAATTTAATAGTTTTTACTTTTATTACAGACTTACTAAACAATAATTAATAGATTTTAGGTTTAATAAAATAATTATTTCTATTTTTTTCGTATAATGGCGACCCCACACAGTTTTTAACTGCAGACTTATTGATTAAAAATCAATTCTAAAATCTTAAATATTTATTGTTTACCAAAAAATTTGTAAAATGATTTTCACTTGGCAACAATATGGTAACAATGATAGAGTTTTTTTATGAAGCGTGATGGTTTTACTCTAATAGAACTCTTAGTCGTAGTAGCCATCATCGGTATTCTTGCTGCAGTAGGTGTTGTTGCTTATAATGGGTATACGAAAAGTGCTAAAGTTAATGTTGTGAAAAGACAAGTTGATGACATTGAAAAGTTTATGGCAACCAAAATGGCTATGTGTGAAATAGACGGAGGCAGTTTAGGTTTACATGCGCCAACAGGATGGAATCAAACATTATACAATCCTGGTCATTGTAATAATTCTTCAGTTGAGCAAAAGATGCACGGTTTTTATAATCATATAATGTGGACCTGGAATCAACAAAATGCTTATGATTCAAAAGTACTTGCAGTAAGCACAAGTCAAAACTGTAATCCAAGCCAAGGTTATATACATTTCATGTGGGGAACTGAGAGTAATGGTAAAAAATATTTTAGAATTTGTGGTAACTTAGGAGACAGTCAAGGTTCAAATAAAATTTATGAGAAAAAAGTATATCACTGGCAATAAGGGCTTCACCTTAATAGAACTCCTAGTCGTTGTAGCAATCATCGGTATTCTAGCTGCAGTAGGGGTGGTTGCTTATAATGGGTATACAAGTTCTGCTAAAAAAAAAACAACAATCGCTAATCATAAATTAATTGTAAAATACATTCAAAATGAATGGGCTAAATGCGAAATAGGCGAAACATCAGTAATGCCATTGAATGGTACAAATCAATTACAATGCAACGCAAATATTGCTGATCCAAATATAGTGACAGCAGCAAGAAAAGTTTTAAATACTAAGATTACTGATGTTTATGGAGGTACAGATCTTCAACTTGGAACTTTTTACAAATGTAAGCAAAGTGGTAGCAATACGTTTGAGGCACAAGGGCAGCATTCAGTAGCACAAGGCTGGAATGGATCCAAAGGAAAATATTTTGCCTACGTATATACATGTGTAGAAAATTCTGGAACACCTTTAATTACAAATATACAATTAAATTGATTATGAAGTCTTAATTAATAAATACTATCAACGTTAATTGAAAGTTATTTCAATTCATACACACTCTATACACAATCAAAGCACACTATGAGCACATTTAGAATAGAAATTTAATTTTTAGAAAAAAATTAATGTTGATTTTATTGATTGATGGTGCCCCCGCACGGATTCGAACCGCGGACCTATTGATTACAAATCAGGCAACACAGACATCGGATCTAATCTTGTTTGAAACCAATTAATTCTAAAATCCAAATGTGGACCTGTTGATCTTCCAGTTGAACCAACGGTACCAATAATATCTCCTTGATTAATTTTATCTCCTACTGAAACTATTACAGTTTCTAAATGTGAATATATTGTTGAAATACCATGGCCATGATCCATGATCACAGTACCACCTGTGTAATAAAGGTCATCTTCAGCCATTGTAACAACACCTGTTCCTGAAGATTTAATTTTAGTTCCTTGCTTTGCAGCAATATCAATTCCATAATGTGGCCATCTAGGTTTTCCATTAAGAATTCTTTGGCTTCCATAAACACCACTGATGATGCCTTTAACTGGCATAATAAATTGATCTTTAAAAAAAGGTAAATCAGAATTGATAGCTCTTGCTTCACCAATTCTATTATTTTCAGCTTTTATTCTTTGATATACTTCTTCAGGAGGGGTTACTTTACTTTCCTCTAAACCATCTATTCTTTGAATATTATATTTTCTTTTAAGAACTTTCTTGATTATCTTTTCTTTTTTTCCATTTATAATTTTTGTGATGGTTACATCAAATTTTCTATCTCGATCAATTCCAAAAACAAAATAACCATCTTTAGAGACTTTTACTTCTTTTTTACCTACAATTATTTTTGACCCTGGTTCTGTTATACCAATTATAAAATGACCTTGTAAAAACTTACCTTTAAATTCAACAGCAAGTGCATTTGTGGAGAATAGAATTGCTATAAAAAGCAATAATTTTTTCATTATTTAGCTGTCCATCCTCCATCTACCAATAAGGAAGTTCCAGTTATCATCGACGCAGCATCAGATGCTAGAAAAACTACAGCTGAAGCAACTTCTGATAATTCTGCAAACCTTCCTAGTGGAATGTTATTTAATGTTTCTTTTTTGAATTTTCTATTCTTTAAAAATTTTTTAGTCATCGGAGTGACAACAAAAGTTGGGCAAATAGTATTAACTCTAATATTATATTTAGCTAAATCTATGGACATTCCTTTAGTTAAACCCTCTAAACCCCATTTGTTCATATTATAAACACTTCTAATTGGACCTCCTACATGACCCATTTGAGAAGACATATTTACTATCGCTCCTCCAATTTTCTTTCTATTTTTTGCTTTGATCATTTTTAAGGCACATAATTGAGCAAGATTAAAAGTTGCTATTGTGTTAATTTTTACAAGGTATTCCATATTTTTTGTTTTAACTTTTGTAAAATGTTCTGGAATATTATTCCCAGCATTATTTATTAATATATCAATTTTTGTTTGTTTATTAATAATGCTTTTAATTTCATTATAATTTGTAATATCACAAACATAAGATTTGCATTTTGATTTTAATTTTTTAATTTTTTTTGAGACTTCATTTAAATCTTTTTTAGTTCTACTAATTATGACCAGATTTGCACCAGCTTCTGCTAATGCTATGGCGCACGCTCTTCCTAGCCCTTTGCCAGCTCCTGTTACAATAGCTGTTTTATTTTTAAGGTTATATTTTTTTAAATACATTTTTATATAAATAGTTTTATATCAGTATAAATCAAATCAACAGCTACAACTAGTATTGCAATTAATCCAAGCCAAGCAATCCACTTATATTTCTTAATCCAACCAGAAATTAAAGTAGCTCCGACAGCCATTATAGCTATTGATAAAAGTAATCCGAATATTAATAAGAAATAATGGTCTTTAGCGGCTCCAGCTACACCTAAAACATTATCTAAACTCATTGTAAAATCTGCAATTAAAACAGTTGTAATGGCTTTAAAGAAACTTGAATTATCAACCTTAATATTTTCATGATCTTCAGATTGTTTTTTGATTACGTCTACATAAAGTTTGTAAACAATATAAAGTAGTGCTAGTCCACCAATAAGTCTTATTCCTTGAATCTGTAATAGATAAGCAGTCAATAAAGTAAGTATTATCCTGAGTACAACTGCACCACTAATTCCCCAAAATATAATTTTTTTTCTCTGTTCAGGGGGAAATTGAGAGGCAACCATGCCAATTATTATTGCATTATCGCCCGCCAAAACTAAATCGATTAAAACTATTTGAATAAATATAATGATTTGTTCGGATAACATTATCCGTTCAATATCATATCAGCACCCTTTTCAGCAATCATAATTGTAGGAGCATTAGTATTACCTGAAGTAATGTTAGGCATTATTGATGCATCAATTACTCTTAAATTTTGAACTCCTTTTACTTTTAAAGAATCATCTACAACTGCCATATCATCATTCCCCATTTTACAAGTTCCAACAGGATGAAATATTGTTTGAGTAAAATCTGAACCAGCTTTTACCAACTCTTCATCATCAGTAATATGTACGCCTGGTCTATATTCTTCAGGTTCATATTTTTTAAATGTTTCAGTCTCTAGCATTATTTTTCTAACAATTTTAAGTCCTTGAGCTGCTACTTTTCTATCTTCATCTGTAGATAAATAGTTCATTTTTATTTTTGGATATATTCTACTATCTTTATTTACTATATATATTTCTCCCCGGCTGGTTGGTCTAATATTTGCAACGGTTGGAGTAATTCCCTCAAAATCATGCATAGGTGTAACTCCTAGTACATCAGTACTTACAGGGGAAACATGAAATTGTAAATTTGGTGTAGCTCTAGAGGGATCACTTTTTACAAATCCACAAACCTGGCTTGCACCCATTGTTACAGGGCCACTTTGTTTAAGTATATATTCCATTCCCATCATGAATCTCCCGAATAAACTTTCTACTTTTTTATTTAATGACTTTAAATTTTTAACTTTATAAACTGGTCTAAACATTAAGTGATCTTGTAAATTTTTCCCTACACCTTTCGCATCATGTACTATTTCTATACCTAGTTCTTTTAGTTTATTACTATCACCAATACCTGAAACTTGTAGAATATGTGGTGATCCAATTGATCCAGCGGATAAAATTACTTCCTTATTAGCATCAACTGTATTTAAATTATCACCAATGTAATAGTTCACACCCCGAGCTTTTTTTCCGTC